>NZ_JBDGJH010000002.1:0-174045 GCF_057656995.1 Mycobacterium sp. Soil_C_30
CTGATCATGGGCTATTCCGGGGTGTACTCCAGCTTCCTCAAACACGCCATCCGCCAATCCGAACGCTACGGCGTGCCCGCACACAAGCTGCTGCACCGTGCCGGCCAGCGCAAACTCATCGGTGGTCAGGAAGACCAACTCATCGACATCGCCCTCGAAATACAACGGGAACAACACACCGCCTGAACGGGAATGTGAACTGTCATGCCGATCGATGTCCACGTTGCACTTGGGGCAGAGCTGGACCCTGTCGAATTCTCCTGGACTAGCAGCGATGTGCAGCTTTACCACCTTGCCCTCGGTGCTGGCGCCGCGCCGCTGGATCCGCGCGAGCTCCGGTACCTCGCCGATGACAAGCCGCAAGTGTTGCCGACATTCGGTACCGTCGCGCAGAGCTTCCATAAGGCCGAAGCGCCATCGGTGAAGTATCCCGGCATCGACGTTGAGTTGTCGAAGGTGCTTCACGCCAGTGAGACAATATGCGCGCCGGCGCCGATCCCAGAGTCGGGAACTGGAATAGCCCTCACTCGGTTCACTGACATCTGGGATAAGGGCAAAGCTGCGGTCATTTGGTCGGAAACGGTGGTGACCGCCCTGGATGGCAGTCCGCTGTGGACGCAAAAGCGGTCTATCTACGCCCGCGGCGAAGGTGGTTTCGGCGGCGACCGCGGACCGACGAGCCACACGGCTACACCAGGGCATGCGCCCGATGTAGAAGTGCTGATTCCGGTCCTGCCTCAGCAAGCCCTTCTCTACCGCCTCTGCGGCGACCGAAACCCGCTGCACTCCGACCCCGAATTCGCATCTGCTGCGGGTTTTCCCGCACCGATCCTGCACGGTCTCTGCAGCTACGGCATGGTCTGCAAAGCGATCACCGACACGCTCTTGGATGGGAGCGCCGCTGCTGTGAGCAGTTACAGTGCCCGGTTTGCAGGGGTGGTCTATCCCGGAGAAGATTTGAAAGTATCTGTCTGGGAGCAGGATACGAGTCTAATTGCCGTTGCCGTCGCGCCCGGACGTGACGACGCTGCTGTGTTGACCGGCGTTGAACTCATTCCGGCTTGACCTGCGTCAGGTTTCGTTGCAGCGTGGTGTGAGATTGGGACGCCTGGCGCAGATCCTCACCGAGGACGGCGGCGGGCCATTGCGGCTTAGGCGGCGCCGAGGGCATACCGTCATCATCGAGCTCATCCACAGCTTCGTGAACAACTTCGGCGTCACGTTGACACCAGCTGGACAATCGTCAGGGTGTGTTGGAGTCGAAGTCGAATGTCATTGAGTGACAACCTATCCTGAGTCACTGCGAGAACGTTGGTGGCCCAGCAGTCTGCCATGAGCTCTGCGATGTCGTGATCTCGTGATCCCGGGGCCGCACACAACACCTGGGCGAACATGGTGACAAGCGTGGTGCGCACCGATTCTGCGTTCGTGACGGCCGACCCGTCGGCGTACAGGTACGCACGCGCCAACGCATCAGCCAGCGCGGGTGTCGCGCAGAGCTGTTCGATCACATTGCCGGCCTGTTGTGCCACCCCCAGGTACACATCGGCGCACGAGGGTAACCGGTGATCGACGGCGAATTCGGTCAGCCAATGTTGCAGGCAGGCAACCAGCATGTCGTCCTTGGACGAGAAGTACTTGTAGATGGTGCTTGCCGACATGCCGGCTCGGTCGGCCACGGTTCGGACGTGCATCGCTGCATAGCCCTCGCCGGCAACACTCAACGCAGCAGCCACGATACGGGCTCGACGGTGTTGTCGGCTCGCGTTCAGGCCTACAGGAACGCTCATGATCATGGAAGGTAGTCACCTTCACGCCAGACTACTCTGCACTTTCTCGGTGGCCGGAACACCGCGGTCCAGATGGCCTGTGTTGTTCCACTGATAGACATTCGGACCGCGCCGCAGGGGATCGGCACGAGGATGCTCCCACTACGACCGACACAGGAGGCGCGCGAGATGGCCGAGGCAACGTCTGTGGATCCTGCTTACCTGCGCCGCGTAGCGGTGTCGAGCCTGCTTGGGACTGCCATCGAGTACTACGACTTTCTGGTCTACGGAACCATGAGCGCCTTGGTCTTCGGAATGGTGTTCTTTCCGGAGTCCGATCCCGCGGTGGGTACCACCGCGGCGTTCGGCACATTGGCAGCGGGCTACATCGCGCGTCCTGTGGGTGGGATTCTGTTCGGGCACTTCGGTGATCGAGTGGGCCGCAAAGCGATGCTGGTTCTGACGATGTCACTGATGGGACCGCGAGTTTCGCGATCGGTCTACTCCCGACGTTTGCTGCAGTGGGAGTGCTGGCGCCGGTACTTCTGTGAATCGCTGGTTCTGCTACGTAATCAGGCATCGGCATCCGTGGACAAGCTCGACGTTGAAGCCTGGCGCAGCTCGCCGGCCGAGTACACCGTGTGGCGAGCAAGCGCGAACCATTTCGTCCTGCACCGCTCAGACGGCCAATGGCGCATCACGGCGCGCACCAGCAGGCCACTCGACGGCAATCCCGCGGGGCACACCCTGCTAACCGCCAGCGTGACCGGTTCCAGGCTCCGGAGGTCAAACAGCGATAACTGGTAGCCCGTTCTCGTTCCTCCCGCGGCCGCGGCGGCACGGTTCTAGTTGGCTCGCTAAGCGGCTGTTTCGGCGCGGAGCATATGAACGTCGCACATTGCGGCGAAGGCCCTCGGTCGCGTGTTCGCCGAGGAGGGTTTGGCTGGAACTCAAGCCGTTCGATGTGCACGCGCTCGAACTAGTGCTCGGTCTGACCCGGACGCCTGCGATGATTCGCGAAGGACTGCTTAAAGGCATCCCGAAAAATCAATGCCGCGGAACCAGAGGATGTCGCCAGGGAGGGATTTGACCACCGCGACGTCGCAGCGGCCGCGCTGATCGTGGTGGAGACGCTGACCGCCGCTTACGAGAAACATGCCTCGATCCTGCGGGCGGCGCTGACGTCCTCATCTTTCGACGTGCCTCCGTACCTGAATCACACCGCCATGGACGAGATCGAGCGCACCCTCCTTCCGCTCGGCAACGCCATACCCAGCCGGGCCAGGCCGGACCTGTCTCGCGCCGAACTCGACGATCTGGTGTTCGTCACCATGGGGGTGGCCTCCAGCGCATGCCTGCGCATTGCGCTGAACCGGCCACCCGATTCGGATCGTGATGGCATGGTGGCTTTGACCGCGCGAATGCTGGCGGCGGCGCTGACGCCGCCCTGAGCTGTTTCGCTGTGGGCGGAAAAGTCTCGGACTTCCCAGAGCCAGCTCTCAGTTCCGTCTCAGTGATCGCAGGCACCTTGTGCTTAAGCAACTGTGCCCATTGACGTTTCAGGAAGAAGACGAACACGATGACGAACCCTCCCCGGTATCCCATGAATCCGCCGGATCCTCGCCAGGATCCGAGTCACTCTGGGGGACAGCACTACCGGGGTAACCCGGCTGACGGTTCGTACCAGCCCGCCTATGACTGGCGTTACGCCCAGACGCCCGCGGGAGCCTACCACGACCCGTATCACACTGTGCCGCAGCCTTATTCCGCGCCGGCGCGGCACAAGAAGCGTTCCCGGCGCGGCGCCCTGGTGGCCGGCGCGGTCGCGGTGGCCGTCGTCAGTGGCGGCATCGGTGCAGCCGCCGCAGTCACCACCGAACCGGATCACTCCACGGCCATGCAGGCCGCCATCGCGGCCGCACCCGGCCAACCGGCCGCCAACCTGCCCGCAGGTTCGGTGGAGCAGGTGGCCGCCAAGGTGATGCCCAGTGTGGTGAAGCTGCAGATCGACATGGGCCGCCAGAGCGGTGAGGGGTCGGGCATCGTGCTCTCCAAGGACGGTCTGATCCTGACCAACAACCACGTCGTCGCCGCCGCTGCCGACAGTGGCCTGGCCCAGCAGGCGTCCGTGGCGGGGGATATCAAACAGACCGTGACGTTCTCGGACGGCCGCTCGGTGCCGTTCACCGTCGTCGGCGCCGATCCGGCCGGCGACCTCGCCGTCGTCAAGGCCCAAGGCGTTTCGGGGCTCACCCCCATCGCACTGGGATCGTCCAGTGACGTCAAGGTCGGCCAGGACGTCGTCGCCATCGGCTCGCCCTTGGGTCTGCAGGGCACGGTGACCACCGGCATCATCAGCGCGCTGGATCGCCCGGTGGCCGCCGGTGGCGGCCCCGAAGACCAGGTGGCGGTGCTCGACGCCATCCAGACCGACGCCGCCATCAACCCCGGCAACTCCGGTGGGGCACTGGTCAACATGAACGGTGAGCTCATCGGCGTCAACTCCGCGATCGCGACCATGGGCGGCGGGGAGTCCCCCGAGGCGCAGAGCGGGTCGATCGGCCTGGGCTTCGCGATCCCGGTCGATCAGGCCAAGCGCATCGCCGATGAGTTGGTGTCCACCGGCAAGGCCACCCACGGTTCGCTGGGGGTGCAGCTCAGCAGCAACACCAGCGCCAGCGGCGCCGCGATCGCCGGAGTGCAGGCGGGCAGCCCCGCTGCGGCCGCCGGCCTGCCCGACGGCGCCGTCATCACCAAGCTCGACAACCGGGTGATCGACGGTCCCGAAGCACTGATCGCGGCGGTGCGCTCCAAGGCTCCCGGTGACAAAGTGTCGCTGACCTACGTCGACGGCGACGGCTCTCCCCAGACCACCCAGGTGACCCTCGGACAGGCGTAACGCGACAACACTGAAGCCTGCGGTCGAACTCGGCCGCAGGTTTCAGTGCGTTTCAGTGCGTCATCGACTGCCCTCAGCGGTTTTCTTGATGGCCGCCAGCGTCTCGGGGATACCGCGATGCGCGGCGTCGGTGCGCTCGGCGATCTGCGCGTCGGCCTGTTCGCCGAAACGCTCCCGGAAACCCTCGAGGCCCCGCGGCAGGAACGTCCAGGATTCGGTCAGGCGGGTACCGCCGTCGATCGCGTCGAAGGTGAACCCCCAGCGCACCCACCCGTTGTTGACCTCCCAGGCGAATTCGCGGCCCGGCTCGGCCCGAATCACCTGACTTCGGGTCTCCCACGTCCGCTGCGGGGTCTGGTTGCGGCCGGTGAACCACGCGCCGACCCGTGGCCCGTCCGCCGAGAGCGCGCCTTCATCCCACCAGCAGGCGCGACAGATCGGGCTCCAGTCGCCCATGCGCGTCACATCGGAGACCAATGCGTACAGCTCGTTCGGTCCCAGGGCGACATCGATCGAGGCGGAGAATTGGAGTGCAGACACGACCCTGAGTATGGCAGCCACGGGTTTCGGGTCGGGTAGCCGATTACGCGATTCAAAGGCCGCCCGGAACCGCACACTCTGGAGACACCGCGGGCGAACAGGGTGCCGCGGTCGAGAATCGAGGAGAAACCACCATGGAACGTGAATACTTCTCCCGGGGTGAACGAAGGACGGTCGAAGTCCTCGACGACGTGGTGGCGATCCAAGTCAGCACCGACACCCGCGGAGCGACACCGGAAGCAGAGATCTTCGGTGCGCCCGTCCGGGACGCGGAACAACAGCTGGACGGGCCGAGCCTGGAAGCATTCCGGAACGCGAACTGGGTCTTCGTCACGCCGACACCGGAGGTGTCGCGGTCGGTGAACGAGGGACTGTCGGTACGCGATACCGAGCAGGTCGGTCAGGTGGTCCGCCGTGGCGACGGCACTGTCGGCGTAGCCACCCAGCGACTGAATGTGCAACTGAGTGACACGATCTCGCCAGAGCAGGCGCCGCAGGTACTGGCCGACGCCGGGTTGACCGTGGGCAGGCAGTTGAGGTTCGCGCCGAATCTGTTCGAAGTGGACGCACCCGCGGGGGAGGACTCACTGGCCGCATCGGTACGGCTGCACGACGATCCGCGCTTCACCTTCGCCGAACCCGCGTTCATCGAACACATTCCCGCCCGGTTCACCCCATCGGATCCCCGGTTCGGCGAGCAGTGGCAGTGGACGAATGTCTCCGCCGAACAGGCGTGGGAGCTCAGTCGCGGTGCCGGTGTCCGGGTCGCGGTGATAGACAACGGTTTCAACGCCCAGCACCAAGACCTGCGGGACGGGATCTCGGCCGCATCCGGGTTCTTCCGGCCGCAGGGCAGCTTCACCCAGGGCACGGCGCAGATGCCCTCGGGTGACCACGGCACCTTCTGCGCGGGCATGGTGGGCGCCCGACACAACAACGGTGTGGGAGGATGTGGGGCCGCGCCGGAGGCGGAGCTGATCCTCATCGCCTGCCTCAACGATCAGGTGGGCACGCAGACCACCCTGGCGCGCGCAGTGGCCTACGCCGCAGACCCCTCGACCGAGGTTCCCGGCGCCGGTGCGGATTCGGGCGCCGACATCCTGGTCTCGAGCCTCGGACCCAACGGCGCGGACTGGGCCTTGACGCAGACCCTGGCCCTGGCCCTCGAATTCGCCGCATCAACCGGCCGGCAAGGACGCGGCCTGGCCATCTTCTGGGCTGCCAGCAACGGCAGGAACGTCGATGTCCTCAAAGACGAAGTGGTGTCGCACGCCGATGTGATCGCCGTGGTGCGCTCCGACCACAACGATCGCGAGGACAACGCAGCCCGCGGTGCCGAGGTGGAACTCATCGCACCCGGCGTCGACGTGTTCAGCACCACCGGTGACGGCGGCTATGGGACCAGCACCGGCACCAGCTTCGCCGCACCGTGCGCGGCCGGCTGCGCGGCACTGGCCCTGTCGGCGAACACCGACCTGACCCGCGACGAACTGCGCGAGATCATGCGCGGCACGGCGGACCGGATCGGCGGCGTGGTGTACGACGCCCAGGGGCACAACGACGATTACGGTTTCGGGCGGGTGAACGCGCACGAGGCGGTCAAACAGGCGCAACGACCGGGTGGTGTACCCATCGAGGCGTTTGCCCCCGTAGCGCCGGCGAGGGGCGCCTGAGATGGCCGACGACCCGGTATTCCACGTGCAGATCACCGCACCCACCACAGCTGAGCTGAAAGCACTCACCGACGAACTCAAGCCGGATCTGGGCTGTCGCCCGGTGGTGCGACACCGGGAGGGCCAGGTGGTGATCAATGCCCTGATGTCCGAGCAGCAGCTCGACGCGGTGCGGTCCGCGCGATCAGCAGCCTCCATCCAGGTGATCGAGAACGCCACGGCAGCCGGGCGGGAACGCCAAAGCGAAGTGGCGCAGGGGAATAGGTTCGCGGCGCGCGGTGTGGTACCTCGCGGCCTCGGTGAGAAGGAGTGAGGCCGTGAGCTACCTGAATGTGGACGAGATCGAGTCCGCGCTGGAGAACCTGGCCGCCGCGTACCCGGCGGCCTCGGCGCTGATCACCGTGCCGAACTCCACCCATGAAGGCCGCAGAAGCCATGTCCTGCGCATCGGTGCCGCGTCGTCGGAATGTGACGCGGTGCTACTGCTCGGCGGGGTGCATGCGCGGGAGTGGGTACCGCCGGATGCGCTGATCGCGCTCGCCGCCGATCTGCTCGAAGCCTTCGACCAGGGCACCGGATTACGGTACGGGGGAAAGAGATTCACTGCCCAAGACATTCGCCGACTGGTGGCGACGATGAACATCTACGTCTACCCGTGTGTGAATCCTGACGGCCGCTCCTACAGCCAGACCACCGAGCCGTTGTGGCGCAAGAACCGTCGTCGTGATGACGGCGGCTGTGTGGGCGTCGACATCAACCGCAACTTCGACTTCCTCTGGGATCACCTGGCCAAGTTCGCTCCGGATTCAGACGTCAAGACCTCCGACGACCCCTGCGATCCGAATGTGTATCGCGGACCCTCACCGGCGTCCGAGCCCGAAACCCGCAATGTGGTCTGGCTTCTGGACAACGACCCAGGGATCCGATGGCATGTCGATGTGCACAGCGCGGTTCCGGTCGTGCTGCACAGTTGGGGCAGCGACCAGAACCAATCGACGGACACCGCCCAGAACTTTCGCAACGGCGCGTTCGACGGCGTACGCGGCCGGGCCAACGACGCCGGCTACCGCGAGTACATCTCCGCAGCGGACCTCGCGATCGCCACCACACTCAGCACCGAACTCGACGACGCTATCGCCGCGGTGCGGGGTGACAGGTACGGTGCCGAGCCGGCGTTCGGGCTGTACCCAACCTCCGGTGCCAGCGACGACTACGCGTTCAGCAGGTGCTTTGTCGATCCTGCCAAGACGAAGGTGTTCGGCTTCACCATCGAATGCGGCCACACCTTCGCGCCGGCCTGGTCGGAGGCCGAGAACGTCATCCGGGAGGTGTCGGCGGGGCTGATCGCGTTCTGCCTTGCCGCATCACGGTATTCGGGTGCGGCAAAGGCCGACGAGCATGTGGGCGCAGGCAGGTAGCCGGATACTCCGGTGACTGGCCAGGCGGCGCCCTATCGTGAATATGTACGCCAAGACCGGTGCGCCACAACGACTTCGGTGATCGGTCTGATCCAACCAACAGGGGGAACAACCATGACCACTCAACTGGTATCCGAGGCGGCCGCTCGGGAGAAGAGCGCGATTCGTGTGCAGGCGAAGAACTGGTACCACACCATCGCGAGCAGCCCGGAGGCCGCCGTCGAATTCGTGAACCTGGAGCCGGCGCAGGGGGCCGGCGAGGCGCAGTTCTCGGTGCGCGACGACGGTCAGGTGGACGTGTTCTACTTCCTGTAGAACCCGTCGCTGCGCAACGCCGCCGTCCGTCCGGACGGCGGCGTTTGTGCTGTCGAGTGCCGTGGTGAGCCGTACTTGACAGCTGTCGACTAAACTCGGCACATCGCGGGCAAGGGTGCCCGCGACGTTGTTGGCGAGAGGTTCACCCATGCCCGTAAGCAGCGCGCGGCGTATCCAGTTGCCGCCCGGCCGGCCCGCCATCGTCCGGGGAGCCGACGGCACCAGGCTGCACACCGAGGTGTTCGGCCCCCAGGACGGCTACCCGATCGTGCTGGCGCACGGCATCACCTGCGCCATCAGCGTCTGGCATGAACAGATCAACGAACTGGCCCGCGACTACCGGGTCATCGCGTTCGACCACCGTGGCCACGGCCGCAGCGGTGTCCCGCCCCGCGGGCACTACAGCCTCAACCACCTGGCTTCGGACCTGGACTCGGTTCTCGAGGCCACCCTGGCGCCGGGGGAGCGAGCCGTCATCGCCGGGCATTCGATGGGCGGGATCGCCATCACCTCGTGGGCCGAGCGATACCCGCACAAGGTCGCCCAGCATGCCGATGCGGTGGCGTTGATCAACACCACCACGGGCGAGATCGTCCGGCAGGTCAAGTTCTTGTCCGTGGCGCCGCGGCTGGCCAGGGGCAGGGTGGCCGTCGGCTCCCGAATCATCAGGACTTTCGGCGGAGTCCCCGCCCTGCGGGCCGCCGCGCTGCCCAGCCGCAGGTTCGTCGCCGCTCTGGCGGTGGGACGCGACGCCGACCCCGACGTCGCGCAGTTCGTCTACGAGTTGTACGCGGCCACTCCGCCGGCGGGCCGGGCGGGCTGCGCCCGGATGCTCATCGATTCCATGGAGAAACGACACATCCGGTTGCACGGGCTGACGGTGCCCACCTTGGTGATCGGCAGTGAACGCGACCGGCTGCTGCCCATCGACTCCTCGCGCCGGATTGCCCGGGACGCCCCGAATCTGGCGGAGCTGGTCGAACTACCGGGAGGGCACTGCGCCATCCTGGAACGCCCGGCCGAGGTCAACCGCCACCTGCGGAACCTGGTGGAAAGGGTCACCGAGGCAACACCTTTGAGTGGATAGTCAGCCGGCCAGATCGAACTCGATCGGCAAGGTCACCGGTCCGGTGAGCCCGACCAGCGGTTTCCACGGAGCCGGCCCGGTCACCCGCGGGTGGTGCAGCCGCGCCGTGAGCACCCGCAGTGCGTGCACGAGTTCGGCTCTGGCCAGGTTGGCGCCCAGGCAGTAATGCGCCCCGCCGCCGAAAGTAACCATGGCAGAGGCATTCTGGCGGGTCACGTCCAGGAGGTCGGGCTCGGGGAAGACCTCGGGGTCACGATTGGCGGCGGCGTTGCTGACCATGACCTGCGTGCCGGCCGGTATGACGACCCCGCCCACCTCGGTGTCCTGCAACGCGACGCGGATGGCCGAGAACGCCACCGGCGAATGGCGAAGTAGCTCGTCGACGGCCCGCGGGACCAACTCCGGATGCTCGGCCAGCAACGCCCACTGGTCAGGGTGGTCGCAGAGCACCTGCACCGCTGCCGCCAACTGGTTTCGGGTGGTGTCGGTTCCGGCCAGCAGCAGGCCCTGGGCCATCATGCACAGTTCTTCGGTGCTGAGCCGGTCACCGTCCTCCTCGGCGCGGATCATCTCCGAGAGCAGGTCGTCGGTGCGGCACAGTCTGCGCTCGGCGACCATGTCGTCGATGTACGCATCGAAAGCTGCATAGGCGAACAGGATTTCGTGTTCGTGCGCCAAGGCGTCCCAGGTGAAGATCTGGAAGATGTCGTCGGCCCAGCGGGAGAACAGCACGCTGTCTTCGGCGGGTGCGCCGAGTAGCGCACAGATGACGGGCACCGGGTATGGCCGCGCGATGTCGGTGACCACGTCGCAGTGGCCCGACCTGGCCAGTGGCTCCACCAGATCGGTGATCACCTGTGTGATCACCGAGTCCAGCCGGGACGTCGCACGTGGCGTGAACGCCTTCGACACCAACCGGCGCAGCCGCGTGTGCGCAGGCCCGTCGAGGTCCAGCAGATTGGCCACGGCCTTGTCCCACAGCGGCCCCGACGTCACCCCCTGGGACGCCAGGAACAAACCTCGGGGCACCCCGAACCGGGAGTCACGGATGACGCTACGCACCAGCGGATAGGCCAGGATCTCCGGGCCGTGCGGGCCCAGCGCGATGGGCGCCTGGTCGCGTGCCTCGCGGATGAGCCGGTGTGCCTCAACGGGGTCGACGGTGCTCCAGTAATCGAGCCGGGGAAGGCCGGCGTCGAAAACATCGGGATAGCGGGACGAGATGTCGTCGACGGTCATGGCGCCTCCTCGGCAGGACGATTCCGTCGCCCTTCACTATGGAGGCGTCCCGGACCGGGACCACGGGTAGTCGGCTACCTCACCTACTCGCCGGCAGCCTTGTCCTTCGCGTCCTTGTCCTTGTCCTTGTCCGCCCTGCCGGGGTGGTCCCCGCCTCTGCTTGCCCCGGTGTCCTTGTCGGACTCGGTGCCGGCGTCGTCACTGTCAGCGGCAGCGTTGTCTTCGGCCTTGTCACCGGTCGGGTCCTCGGCCTTGTCGCCGGTCGGGTCTTTGGTGGCGTCGTCCTCGGTCGGGTCCGCCGTCCTGGCCGGGGAGCGCTCCGCGCGGCTGGGCCGCCGGGCACTGTAGGACCCGTCGTCGTCGGTGTCCTCTGCGGCCTGGGTGGCCCCCGAGGTCGCCGGTGTCGCGATGGTCGTGGTCTGGTCAACCTGCTCGGTTCCGGACGACCCGTCCGCGGTGGACCGGTCGGCGCTCAGCGTGGTGTCCTGATCGGCGGGCTTGAGGCCAAGGTGTTCCTGCAGCTTGTCCCAGCTCTCGGCCAGGGCTCCCGGCAGCTGTTCGGCGGCGGTGGCCCATACCTTCGGCGGCGCGAACAACTGCATCGGGGTGTACACGCTGGGATCCGACAGCGGGTTGTTGTCGGTGTAGGAGGCGTTGACGAGCACGGTCAGCAGCGGCTCCACGACATCGGCGAACGCATTGCCGAGATCACCGCCGAAGTCGCGGATCGGCTGCAGCATCGGCAGACCCTTGGCTTCGTAGGTGACATACACCGTGGTGACCCCATCGGGGGTCGGCTCATGCCGCACGATCTGACCGTCGGTGCCGATGATGTAGTGCCCTGACGCGCCCTCGACGAGCTTGCCGGTCTCCGGGTCGAGGATCTCGGCGGGTACCGGCAGCTTCTCCTGCTGCCGATACCGGTAGGCGTAGGCGATGATCGCGTTCAACAACGCGGGCAGATTCGAGATGTAGGTGGGCGCGCTGGAATTCCAGGCGTATTCGTAGCCCACGTCGAGGATCTGAACGCCCTCGAGGTTGTTGGGCACCGGCACCGGGTTGACGCCAACGAGCGCGAAGAACGGATAGCGCGCCGCGTAGCCGCCGTTGGGCCGGTCGACGTTGTTGTCGAGGATCCACAGCGTGTCGGTGAGGCGGGGATCGTCGGGGTTGTTGGCGGCCAGGTAGCTGATCACCGCGCTGGCATTGCCCGCGCCGCGCCCGGAGCTGACCACCACGTCGGGCTCACCGTCGGTCTGTGCGGCGTCGAGAGCCTTGATGATGTTCTCGGCACCTTGCCAGAACTGCACCAGCCGGAACGGGGCGATGACCGTGGGGCCGTAGGTCTCGTTCCAGTTGATGCCGTAGAACTTGTCGATCCCGTCGGCGTTCCAGTTGGTGGCGCTGCCGGGCGTGATGGTGGCGGTGAGCTCGACTTTCTCCCGCGATACCACCTGCGGAACCGCGGTGGTGAACGCGACGGCGGCCACCGTCGCCAACGCTGCGCCCCCGACGACAGCGGGTGTGACGGCCCGCTTCCACTGCGCACTCATTGTCGTGATCCTCCCCGGCACCTCAGCCTGGCCGGCGAAAGTTTGCCGAGCCGAACGTACAGTACGGGCCCAACACCGCCGCGCGCCAGCATTTCAGCCGAGTGCACTGATGACCTCGGCCGCCGCTCGGCGACCTGAGCGCACCGCGCCGTCGAGGAACCCGGTCCACTCATCGGCGGTTTCGGTGCCCGCCCAGAAGATCCGGCCCACCGGTTCACGCAGCCACCGCCCGACCGTCGTCCACGCGCCCGGGGGGACCGCCGCGGTGGGGCCGCCGGGGGAGAACGAATCGGTTCCCCAGCTGAAATCGACGTAGTCGATCGGGTCTCGCGCGCGGGCACCGAACAGATCGGCAAAACAGCCGAGGGCACGCTCGCGGCGCTGCGGCGCGGGGAGCTCGTCGAAATGCCGGGCGTCGACAAAACCCAGCAACACCCCCGCCCCGTCGGCGCCGTCGGGGCTGACATCGAAGGTGATGAACACCGGGCCGCTGTCCGACAACGCCTGCCCCGTTCTGCCGTCGGCCCGCCAGAACGGCGTGTCGTACGCCGCGAACGCCTTGCTGAGCGCGCCTTGGGGCCACGTGTGCGCCACCCGGTCGGCGTCGGCGGGCAATCCGGGCGAGAACGTGATGGCGCTGCGGTGCTGGGGTGGCACCGCGATCACCACCGCCCGTGCGGTTACCGACCCTGCGGTGGACGTGACGTCGACGCCGGTGTCCGACTGCTCGACCCCGCTGACGGCCGCTGACACCACCACGCGCTCGCCCAGCTGGTCGGCCATCCGCGCCGCGATCTGGTGGGTGCCCGCTTTCAGATGGTCCTGCTGCGCGCCGTTGTCCACGTCGAGCATTCTGTCCAGACCACCGGCGGCTTTGACGTAGCGGATCGTGTGCAGCAGCGAGACGGCGTCGGGTTCGCAACCCCAGGTCACTCGCGACATGATGGCCATCAAGTCGCGGGTGGACTGCGTCGCCCGCACCGAATGCAGCCAGTCGGCCAGCGTGTGCTCGTCGAGGGCGTGCGCGCGTGGTCCCGTCCACGGCTGCTCGACGCGAACCGTCCGGGCGAGGCGGGCGAACTGCCATTGGATGCGGGCCACATCGAGCAGGCTGAGCACGGACAGCGACGGGATGGTCCCGGTGTACGAGCGCACCCGGCCGCGCCACCGGATCAGGTTGGAGCCGTGGTTGTAGGTCGGTGTTGTGGGGCAGTCCAACTCCGCCGCCAATGCCAGCACCGCGTCCTGGGTGGGCCCGACGAACGCCGCACCCAGATCGACCGGTACCCCGGCCACCGAACCGGGGGCGGTGCGGCCCCCCACCCGGTCCCGGCCCTCGAGCACCACGACCTCGAGGCCGGACCTGACCAGTTCCCGGGCGGCGGTCAAGCCGGCGAAGCCGGCACCCACCACAACAACGTCGACGCGATCACGCACGAATACCAGTGAAGCAGCTTAAGCTTCGACCGTGAAGATCCAGACGGCGTTGTTCGGGCCCGGCGATGCGATCGAACGGGCCCAGGCGCTCAAAGAAGCCGGTGCCACGGGGGTTTTCACCTTCGAAGGGCCCAACGACGTCTTCGCCCCGCTCACCCTGGCGTCGACGGTCAGCGGTCTGGACCTGATGACGAACGTGGCGATTGCGTTTCCCCGCAACCCGATTCACCTGGCCCACCAGGCCCATGACCACCAGTTGCTCAGCCAGGGGCGGTTCACCCTGGGGCTGGGCACCCAGATCCGCACCCAGATCGAGAAGCGCTTCGGCGCCGACTTCGATCACCCGGTTGCCCGGATGACCGAACTGATCGCCGCTCTGCGGGCCATCTTCGAGGCGTGGAGCAGTGGTGAGAGGCTTCGTTTCGAAGGCCAGTTCTACCGCCACACACTGATGACGCCGAATTTCAGTCCCGGCCCCAATCCTTATGGGCCACCACCTATTTACGTGGGTGCGCTGGGCCCGCGACTGACTCGGGCGACAGCCGAGCACGCCGACGGCCTGCTGGTGATGCCGTTCGGTTCGCAGAAATTCCTGCACGAGGCCACCATGCCCGCCGTCCGGGACGGCCTGGCCGCCGCAGGCCGCGATGCGGCCGGGTTCGCGGTGGTGCCGGAGATCATCGTCTCCGCCGGCGAGGACCACACCGCGACGCGCCGGTTGCTGGCCTTCTACGGGTCCACCCCGGCCTACAAGCCGGTGCTCGACATCCACGGCTGGGGCGATCTGCAGCCCGAGTTGCACGCGTTGTCCAAGCAGGGCCGCTGGCAGGACATGGGCGGGCTCATCGACGACGAGGTGCTGCACACCATCGCCGCCTGCGGCACCCCCGCCGAGATCGCCGAGCACATCCGCAAACGTGTTGCGGGCGTGGCGGATACCGTGTGCCTGTACCAGCCGGGCCCCATTCCCGTCGACGTGCTGGCCGCGATCGTCGACGAACTCCGGTGATTTGGGCGCGCTCATAACCGCTCAGCGGTTATGAGCGCGCCCAAATCACAAGGACTAGGGGGCGACGGTGAGCCAGTCGGCGAAGCCGGAGGGGTCGTGGCGGCCCAGCGCGCCGTGCTCGAACAGACCCCAGCCCTCACGCTCGGTACTGCCGTCGCGGCACACCGCACGCCCCACATGGTCGATCACGCCGAAACCGGCCCGGCCCACGATGGCGGGATCGGTCATGTCGTAGGTGAGGCGTTCGGTGAAACCCTCGCCCTTCCACACCCCGTGGATCCAGTCGGAGTCGCCGCCGTAGCCCCCGCCGACGTGAATCGGCACCGGCAGTTTGGATTCCACCTCGAAATGCACCGCCGATCCGTCCGCTGCGGTGGCCTCGATGGTGGCACCGGTGGGAATCCGGGTCCCCGAGCGGTAATGGATCTTCACCCGAGGCCACCCGAGCTGTTCGACGCGCCCATCCTTCCAGATCCGGGTGCAGTCGTTGAGGGAACGGAATCCGTTGGGTTCCTCCTGGATGATCAGCACGATGCCGAAATCATCGAATGCCATGGGCACATACAGCCACCACATGCCTTCGAACGGCGGATCGGCGGGCCGGCCCGCGGGCTCGGCTTCCCCGATCGGGCGGATACCCCAGGACCGGTCCCGGGTACCGATCCAGCGCGCCGGGTCGACGGTGATCTCCTCACCGTCGACAACGATGTGGCCGGTCCACGCACCGACCTGGGCGAACCGCTGTGCGTTCAGTGTGACCCGGTTACCGGCGCGCAGGATGTGCGGTTGCTCCTGCACCACGTCGAACAAACCGTCCCACGTGAGATCGGCGGCGACGCCGTGGGTTTCCTCGAGCACGATCCGCAACCGGCGCAGCGGCTCACTGACCTCGACGCGGTACGCGCCGACGTGTTGGTTGAGCCGGTCCTGATCGATGGCATCGGACAGATGCACCGCGGTCTGGGTGTCACCGCTTGCGCCGAATCTGCCGCCTCCGCGGCGGGAGGCCAGGAAAAACGCGTCCTTGACACCGAGGTTGGGGTAGTAGCCGATACCGGTGATCACGAAGATGTCGCCGGTGCGGTCATGGGCGTTGAAATAGGAGCGATCGTAGAAGTTGCGATCGCTGGACCCTGGCCAGGCAATCGGCTGCGGGACTTGGTGCACCGGGAATTCGTCCATGGGGCCGAGCATCAGTTGGTCTCTCCGATCAGCCGTTTCAGCAGGGCGGCATGGTAGAACAGGGTTTCCACGTCCTCGGGTTTCTCGATCTCGCCGAAGTGCACGCGCCGGGCGCCGGTGCGCATGAACACACATGCCCACACCACCGCGGAGTAGGCGTAGAACCAGGTCAGGTCGCCCAGTTCCACACCGGTCAGCTCACGGTACGTGGCCCGCACATCGTCCTCCCGCAACACCTCGGGCAGTCCCGGCAGGCCGGCGAGCCCGCACAGTTCCTGAAACACCATGTGGGCGAATATCATCCACGCCACGTCCAGCTCACGGGGACCGACGGTGGCCATCTCCCAGTCCAGCACCGCCACCGGTCGGAAGTCCCGGTACAGCACATTGCCGACGCGGGAGTCGCCCCACACCAGTACCGGTTCCGCGGCGGCGACGTCGCTGGGGAAGTTCTGCTCCAGCCACGACAGGGCGCGCTCCACCAGTGGTGAGTTACCGATGTCGGGGACAGAGAAGTCGTACCATTCCTTGAGCCAGCCGAAATGCCGGCGCAGTGCGGTGTCGCCCGGAGGGTCGACCTGCGCGAGAAAGTCGAATGTGTTGGTGGCGTTGGGGATTGAATGCAATTTGGCGAGGACCTCGACGGTGCTGTCCTGCAGCTCGCGCTGCTTGTCCGGTGCCGCGTCGAAGAACCAGTTGCCACCGAAGGTGTAGGGCATGACATCCGGTGGGACGATGCCGTCGACGTGATCCATCAGGAAGAAGGGTGTGCCCAGCACCGAGCCGGTGTTCTCCAGCCATCGCACGGTGGGTACGGGAACGTCGGTGAGTTCCCCGGCCAGCCGCATGACCTCGAACTGGTGGTCCAGCCGGTACGACGAGAACACCGGGATGTCGGCCTGGGTGGGGGCGACGCGCGCCACCCACCTCTGCTGCACCGCCTCGCCGTCCTGTTCCCACCGCCCGGTGAGCACGATTGTCTCCGAGGACATCCCGTTGGAGTCGATACCACTCTCGACGGTGATGTCGGGTTTCACCCCGCCCGGTATGACGGTGGACAACCACTCGGAGAGCACGTTCGGCAGGGTGGTGACATCCCGGCTGGAGCGTTGCAGTCGGCCGACATCTTCGACGGCCGGTTCTTGGGCCATTAATGATCCTCCGCGACAGTATTACGATACGGTAGGTAGCGTTATGAAAGCAGACCCGTACCCCGAAGACAAGCCTCCGGGTGCAGGACGTCCCCGCGACCCGCGCATTGACGCTGCCATACTCGCGGCCACCGCGGACCTGCTTGTCGAAATCGGTTACGCGAACATCACCATGGCGGCCATCGCCGACCGGGCCGGAACCACCAAAACGGCGCTGTACCGGCGGTGGTCGAGCAAGGCCGAAATCGTGCACGAAGCCGCTTTCCCCGCAGCGCCCACCGCACTCCAGATGCCGGCGGGAGACATCGCCGCGGACATCCACGCGATGATCGCCGCGGCCCGTGATGTTTTCGTCAGCCCGCTGGTACGGGCGGCGCTACCCGGGTTGATCGCCGACATGGCGGCCGACGCCGAACTGAACGCGCGTGTGATGGCGAGGTTCGGCGACGTGTTCGAGGTGATCCGGCTGCGGATCGCCGACGCGGTGGACCGCGGCGAAGTGCACCCCGATGTCGATCCGACCCGGCTGGTGGAGATCATCGGCGGAACCACCTTGCTGAGATTGCTGCTACAGCCCGACGGCGACCTCGACGACACCTGGGTGGCGCAGACATCGGCGATCGTGGTCCACGGCGTGAAGAAGGAGCGGTGATGGTCCCGGCCGACGATGCGGGCACCGGTGGGTCCCCAGCGGAGCTCGGGGGCCGAGGAGCCCGGGGAGACGGGGCCGGGCTGAGGTCCGGCGGAAGGCTCGACGGGCGGGTGGCCATCGTCACCGGTGCCAGTAGGGGATTGGGCCGGGCAACGGCCCTCGCCCTGGCCGCCGAAGGGGCGGCCGTCGCGGTGGCCGCGCGCACCGAGCAGGTGTGGGACACGCGGTTGCCCGGCACCATCGGTGACACCGTGGCGCAGATCGAAGAGGCAGGTGGCCGCGCGATAGCGGTTCGGGCGGACCTCCTCGACCGCGAGGACATCGCGCGGCTGGTGGAGCAGACGCGAGACGTCCTGGGCCCCATAACCATCCTGGTCAACAACGCCGCGTTCACCGCACCGGGGCGCCCGCCCACCCCCGGGGCCGCACCGAAGGCGAAACAGCCCAGGAGTTCTCCGGTGCAGGCGGATTGGCCACCGTTTGTCGGGACACCGCTGACCGCGTTCCGGCGGCACTTCGAGATCGCGGTGTTCGCCGCCTACGAGCTCATGCAGTTGGTGGCCCCGGACATGCTCGACGCCGGCCTCGGCGCGATGATCAACATCAGCTCGGTGGCCTCACGCCTTCCCGGTGCCGGACCTTTCGACGACTTCTCCGGTGGCATTCTGCCCGGCTACGGCGGTTCCAAGGCCGCCTTGGAACACCTCACCTCGTCGGCCGCCTATGAACTGCAGCGACGCAACATCTCGGTCAATGCGCTGTCGCCGTCGTTGCCGATGATGACCCCCGGATTGTCGTACTACCGAACGGATTTCGATGAGACCGGTTCGGAGCAGGAGTTTGCCGAGGCGGTGGTCCGGCTCGCGTTGGTGGACCCGAACGAGGTGACCGGCCGGACGGTCGGGCACCGGGAAGTGCTCGACGGAAGCTTCCGGCCGTTCTCAGGCCGCCAGTAGCCGATACCGACTGGCCGGTCGACGGACTCCGCCGCCTTCGGCTACCGGATCTGGCTCTTGTTGCGCGCTGCCACCTCGTCTTTGCGGCGAGCGAGCGCGCTGGTGTCGGGGCGCACGGTGCGGGTGAGGTCCTGCTCGGCGGCCAGGGCCGGATCGGTGATCGTGGCCGCGCCGCGCCGGTAGATCTCTTTCAGGCCTGCCATGGTGGGTCCGGGCACCTCGGCGATCTGTGCGGCGAGTTCCACCGCGCGGGAGACCAAATGCTCGTGAGGGACCACCTCGGTGACCAGTCCGATGCGTTCGGCGCGGCGCGCATCAACCACCTCACCGGTCATGGACAGCCGGCGCGCCATCGCCGCACCGACCAGCTGAGGCAGCCGGGCGGTCATGCCGCCACCGGGCAGGATGCCCACCCGGGCGTGGGTATCGGCGAACACCGCCTGCTCCGAGGCGATCAGGAAATCGCACGCCAGAGCCATCTCCAGGCCGCCGGTGAAGGTCGGTCCGTTGATGGCCCCGATGATCGGCGAACGCATCTGCGCCGGTTTGGTGATGCAGTTGTGGGACTGGAATGTCTCGAAGTACGAGCCGCCGAGTTGTTGCGCCTCCTTGAGATCGACGCCGGCGCAGAACGCGGGATCGGTGCCCGTCAACACCACCGCCCGTACCCCGGGATCGGCGTCGGCGGCCTCCATTGCGCCGTACAGGGTTTCGATCAGGCTGGTACTCAACGCATTGCGTGCCTCGGGACGGTTCAAGGTGAGCACCCGGACGCCGTCGTGATCGGTGATCGTCACCAGTGTCATGCCCTGAGCCTAGCGAGGTGGGTATCGGCGGGTAGGCGGCGACGCTACGGCCGCTCCGGTCGCAACAACCGTTTGAAGGAGCGACCGGTGGATGGGAGTGGGCCCGCCGCGGGTGGTCGAGCGCATCGCCGGCGTGCAGCATTCCTCGGCGCAGCCCGAGGACGCCTGGCAGCGGATCCTCTCCTTCTTCGACGCCCACTTGCGCTGACCGGAGGCCGTCAACCGACGAACATCGCGAAGTCCCCGGCGAGATCCAGCAGCGGCTGCGGCAGGGCCCCGAGGGCGAAGGTGATGGCCGCGGTGACGGTCACCGTGGCCACCGTCAGGGAGCTGGGATTGACCACCTCAGGTGCATCGTCGGGTGGGTCGGTGAAGAACATCAGCACGATCACCCGCACGTAGAAGTACGCCGCGATGGCGCTGGCCACCACACCGACGATCACCAGTGGGATGGCGCCGCCCTCACCGGCGGCTTTGAACACCGCGAACTTGCTGACGAACCCGCTGGTCAGCGGAATACCCGCGAAGGCGAGCAGGAAGAGCGAGAACACCACGCCCACCAGGGGATAACGCCGGCCGAGGCCCGCCCACTGTGCCAGGCCGGTGGCTTCCTCGCCCGAACGGGTGCGCACCAGGCTCACCACCGCGAATGCGCCCAGCGTCGAAAAGCCGTACGCGAACAGGTAGAACAAGGTGCCGGACAGCCCGGTGTCGTTGAGCGCGATGACGCCGGTGAGGATGAAACCGGTATGTGCGACAGCAGAATACGCGAGCATGCGCTTGACGTCGGTCTGTGTGACGGCCGTGACGGTGCCCACCACCATGGTCAGGATCGCCACCGCCCACATCATCGGGCGCCAGTCGGCGCGCAGTTCGGGTAGTGCCACGTAGAAGATACGCAACATGGCGCCGAATGCGGCGATCTTGGTGGCGGCGGCCATGAACGCGGTGATCGCGGTGGGGGCGCCCTGGTACACGTCGGGGATCCACGAATGGAACGGCACCGCACCCACTTTGAACAACACACCAACGGCCAGCAGCCCGATTCCGATGAGCACGATCGCCGAACCCCCGGTGCCCGCGGTGCCGTCGGTGGCGACGGCCTCGGCGATACCGGACAACGCGAAAGTGCCGCTGTAGCCGTACATCAGTGCGATGCCGTACAGGAAGAACGCCGAGGAGAACGCGCCGAGCAGGAAGTACTTCAGCGCCGCTTCCTGGGAGAGCAGCCGCTGCCGACGAGCCAGCCCGCACAGCAGGTACAACGGCAGCGACAGCACCTCGAGGGCGATGAACATCGTGAGCAGATCCTCCGCCGCCGGAAACAGCAGCATGCCCCCGATCGCGAACATCGTCAGTGGGAATACCTCGGTCTGGATCACCCCGGCCTGGACGGCCGTCTTCTCCGCGACGCTGCCGGCGATCGCCGACGCCTGCGGAGTGAAAGCATCCAAACCGCCTGTCTGACTGGTTTTCTCCTGAGATATCCGGCGTTCGGCAACCAACAGGATGCCGAGAATGCTGATCAACAGGATGGTGCCTTGCAGGAACAACGTCACCGGGTCGATGGCCACCGCGCCCATGACGGCGACCTGACCGGCCGAGCCGTGCAGGTCGCGGGCCAGCAGCACCACGGCCACAACCGCCGCGGCGAGCCCGCCCAGCGCCAGCGTGACCTGGATACGGTAACGCACGGTCCGGGGCAGGAACGCCTCGACCAGCACCCCGGCGACGGCCACCCCGAAGACGATGAGCATCGGCAGGATCTGGAGGTACTCGACTGTGGGCGCGGTCATCGCACCGGTCCTTCCGCGACACGGGGAGCGGGGTCTTGTTGATCGATGGTGGTCAGCGTGTGCTCCACGGCGGGATTGATGACATCGAGTGCGGGTTTGGGATACACGCCGAGCACCAGCAGCAGCGCGATCAGTGGTGCCACCACGGCGATCTCGCGGGGGACCAGATCACGCAGCGACTTGCTCTCGTCGGTCACCGGGCCTGTCATCATCCGCTGGTACAGCCACAGGATGTACACCGCGGAGAGCACCAGCGCCGTGGATGCGATGACGGCGAACACCGGGTACCGCGTGAATGTGCCGATCAGCACCAGGAATTCACTGATGAACGGCGCCAATCCGGGCAGCGACAACGTGGCCAGACCGGCCACCAGGAAAGTGCCGGCGAGCACCGGCGCCACCTTCTGCACCCCGCCGTAGGACGCGATGAGCCGTGTTCCGCGTCGTGACACCAGGAATCCCGCGATCAGGAACAACGCCGCCGTCGATATCCCGTGGTTGACCATGTAGAGCGTCGACCCGGATTGTCCCTGGCTGGTCATGACGAAGATGCCGAGGATGATGAAACCGAAGTGGCTGATCGAGGTGTAGGCGATCAGGCGCATGACGTCGGTCTGCCCGATCGCGACGATGGCCCCGTACACGATTCCGATGACGGCCAGAGCGATGACGAAAGGCCGGAACAGGGTGGACGGCTCGGGGAACAGCTGCAGGCAGTAGCGCAGCATCCCGAAGGTGCCCACCTTGTCGACGACAGCCATCATCAGAACGGCGGTGGCGGGCGTGGATTCCACCGCCGCGTCGGGCAACCAGCGGTGGAACGGCCACAGCGGGGCCTTGATCGCGAACGCGAACATGAACCCCAGGAACAGCGCATTGAGAATGGCGGGGTTGACCACCAACTCACCCGAGGAGACCGCGGCCACGATGGCGCGGAAATCGAAAGTGCCAGAGTCGAAGACGCCGCTGTTGGCCGTCACCACATACAGGCCCACCACGGCGGCGAGCATCACCAGACCACCGAACAGGTTGTACAGCAAGAACTTCACGGCGGCTTTCGATCTGCCCGACCCGCCGAACCCGCCGATCAGGAAGTACATCGGGATCAGCATGGCCTCGAAGAACACGTAGAACAGCAGCACGTCCAGCGCGACCAGCGAAATGAGCACCATGCCTTCGACGGCCAGCGTCAGCGCCACATAACTGTGGGAGGAGCGGCCCGAGAGCGCGCCGTCATCGGGGGCGTCGTTCCAGCCGGCGAGCAGCAGCAGCGGCACCAGTACGGCGGTCAGCACCACCAGCGCCAGGGCGATGCCGTCGAGGCCCAGGATGTAGCCGGTGCCGAAGGACGGGATCCACGGGTGGTCCTCGACGAACTGGAACTGGGCGCCGGCCGGGTCGAAACGCACCGCGAGCACCGCCGCCACGGCCAGCACCGCCAGCGACACCACGATGCCCGCATACTTCGCGAACTGCCGTGCCGCCGCCGGCAACAGGATGATCACCGCGGCCCCCACCAACGGGATCGCCCACAGGATGGTCAGCCAGGGAATGTTCACCGCGTCACCACACCCTCACCACCAGAACGGCGCCGACGACCAGTGCGGCGCCGGCCAGCATCGACAGTGCGTACGACCGGGCGAATCCGGTTTGCAAGCTGCGCATTCGCTGCGAAGCGCCACCGATCAACGCGGCCAGCCCGCTGGCCACGCCGTCGACACCTCTGTCGTCGACGGTCACCAGATCCTCGGTCAGCTGTTGCCCCGGCCGCATGAACGCCGCTTCGTTGAACACGTCGCCGTACAGGTCGAGGCGAGCGGCCACCGTCAACGCCGAGACGTCTTCCGGGGCTGTCTCCGGCACCGGCCGGGTGGCGTAACCGCGGTAGGCGACGCCGACACCGGCGGCCACGACGGCGAGGGTGATGATGGTCATGGCCCAGACCGGGATGACGTGATGAGCCTCGTGGGTGCCGACCACCGGTTCGAGCCAGCTGCTGAGGGTGCCGCCCACGGCCAGGGCGGCGCCCGCGCCGACCGAGCCGAGGGCGAGCACGATCATGGGTGCGGTCATGA
Organism: Mycobacterium sp. Soil_C_30; assembly: GCF_057656995.1. Classification (NCBI taxonomy): domain Bacteria; kingdom Bacillati; phylum Actinomycetota; class Actinomycetes; order Mycobacteriales; family Mycobacteriaceae; genus Mycobacterium; species Mycobacterium sp. Soil_C_30. The sequence continues at coordinate 23,558 of NZ_JBDGJH010000002.1, forward strand.
TCGCGGGGGACTCGTGCGGATGGGTGTCGGGGTTCCAGCGCTTGTCACCGAAGAACGTCAGCAGCATCACCCGCGTCATGTAGAAGGCAGTGATCCCGGCCCCGAGAAGGGCGACGCCGCCCAGGAGTATCCCTTTGACTCCGCCTGCGGCGAACGCCGTTTCGATGATGGCGTCTTTGGAGAAGAACCCGGCCAGCGGCGGGACCCCGATGATGGCCAGATACCCCAACCCGAACGTGACGAACGTGACCGGCATGTATTTGCGCAGCCCGCCGTAGCGGCGCATATCGGTTTCGTCGTTCATACCGTGCATCACCGAGCCGGCGCCCAGGAACAGTCCGGCTTTGAAGAAGCCGTGGGTGAGCAGGTGCATGATTGCGATGGCGTAGCCGGCCGGCCCGAGGCCTGCGGCCAGGACCATGTACCCGATCTGCGACATGGTGGAGGCGGCCAGTGCCTTTTTGATGTCGTCTTTGGCGCAGCCGATGATCGCCCCGAACAACAAGGTGATGGCCCCGACGGCCACGACCGCGGTCTGGGCGGCGGGCGCGAGGTTGTAGACCGGACCGGAGCGCACGATCAGATACACCCCGGCCGTCACCATGGTGGCGGCGTGGATCAGCGCCGAAACCGGGGTGGGACCCTCCATGGCGTCTCCGAGCCAGGACTGCAGCGGGAATTGTGCACTCTTGCCGCAGGCCGCCAGGAGCAGCAGCAGTCCGATGGCGGTCACTGTGGCCGACGACAGCTCCGGTGCGGCGGCGAACACGCCGGCATACGACAGGGTTCCGGCGTCGGCCCACATCACCATCAGCGCGACGGCCAGGCCGATGTCACCGACGCGGTTGACCACAAAGGCTTTCTTGGCGGCGGTGGCGGCCGACGGTTTGTGTGACCAGAACCCGATCAGCAGGTAGGAGGCCAGGCCGACGCCTTCCCATCCGACGTAGAGGCCCAGGTAGTTGTCGGCCAGCACCAGCAGCAGCATGGCGGCGACGAAGAGATTCAGGTACGCAAAGAAACGTCTGCGATCGGCGTCCTCTTGCATGTAGCCGATCGAGTAGAGGTGGATCAGCAGGCCGACACCGGTGATCAACAGGACGAAACACATGCTGAGGGCGTCCAATTGGAGGCCGAAGTCGACCTGCAGATCGGCCACCGGCACCCAGGAGAACAACTGCTGGTGCACGACGCGGTCCTCGGGCCCCCGGGCGAGGAGCACGGTGAACTGCACGACCGCCCACGTGAACGCGGCGATCATGGTGGCGCAGCCCAGGAGGTGCCCCCACCTGTCGGTGGCGCGCCCGCCCAGTAGCAACACCGTTGCACCGGCCAGCGGCAGCAGGATCAACCACAGCAGGTCCATTGATGCCGCCTAGCCCTTCAGAAGGTGTGCGTCGTCGACATTGGCGGAGCGCCGGGTGCGGTAGATGGTCATGATGATGGCCAGCCCGACCACCACTTCGCAGGCGGCCACCACCATGGTGAAGAACGCCACCACTTGGCCGTCGAGGTGGCCGTGCATCCGGGAGAACGCCACGAATGCCAGGTTGCAGGCGTTGAGCATCAGTTCCACACACATGAACATGACGATGGCGTTGCGCCGCAACAGCACTCCCGCGGCGCCGATGGTGAACAGCAGCGCCGACAGATGCAGGTAATTATCCGGGTTCATGATGCACCGGCCGCGGTGATGGTGACCAGCGACGTTGATCGGCCGAAAACCTTGTCGGGATTCATCGGTGCCCGTTCCTGTCTTCCGCGATGTCATCGACCGGTCGCCGAATGAGGATGCTGCTGACCGACAGGGTGGCATCGGACCCGTCGGGTAACCGGGCCGGGACATCCACCGCGTTGTGCCGGGCGTACACCCCCGAGCTCGGCAACGTCGTGGGGTGACCGCCGGGCTGGAAACGTTCGACCGCCAGTTCGCGTTGAGTTTTTCTGCGCTCGAACCGTTCCCGGTGCGCCAGCACCATCGCGCCCATCGCAGCGGTGATCAACAACGCGCTGGTGACCTCGAACGCCCACAGGTACTTGGTGAAGATCAGTGCGGCCAGGCCTTCGACATTGCCGCCCGCGTTGGCTTCGGCCAGGCCGGCGAATCCACCGCCGGTCACCGACGTGGACACCACGCCGATGCCGGCGATCAACAGGATGCCGAATCCGATGCCGGCGACCAGCGCGGCGATCCGTTGTCCACGAATGGTCTCCACCAGCGATTCGGAGGAGTCGACGCCGATGAGCATCAACACGAAGAGGAACAGCATCATCACCGCGCCGGTGTAGACCACCACCTGCACCACGCCCAGGAACAGGGCGTCCTGGGCGACGTAGAGCATGGCCAGCGCGATCATGGTGGCGGCCAGGAAGATCGCCGAGTACACGGCTTTCGGGGCGGCCACCACCCCGATGGCCCCCGCCAGCGCGATGGCACCCAGGACGTAGAACGCGACGGCCTCGGTGGTGGAGGTCCGGGTGAACGCCTCGGCGAGAAGCAGGGTGTCGGGCGTCATTTCACATGGCCGAGGTAGTAGTCGTCGTCGGTGGCGCCGTCGGCCATCGCATGGGGCGGGGCCTGCATCCCGGGCTCCAGCGGTGCCAGGAGTTTGTCCTTGCCGTAGATCAGGTCGGCGCGGTTGTCGTCGGCCATCTCGTAGTCATTGGTCATGGTCAGCGCCCGGGTGGGGCAGGCTTCGATGCACAGTCCGCAACCGATACAGCGCAGATAGTTGATCTGATAGACCCGGCCGTACCGCTCACCGGGGGAGAATCGCTGCTCCTCGGTGTTGTCGGCGCCCTCGACGTAGATGGCATCAGCCGGGCAGGCCCACGCGCACAGCTCGCAGCCGATGCACTTCTCCAGCCCGTCGGCGTACCGATTGAGTTGATGCCGGCCGTGATACCGCGGTGTGGTGGCCTTGTCGGTGTCCGGGTACTGCTCGGTCATCGGTTTCTTGAACATCGTCGAGAACGTCACGCCGAAACCGGCCAGACCGTTGAGGAATTCAGGCACGAGAGGGCTCCTTGGTCGGCGGCATGGGTGGAATGGGGAACGAGCCCGGACCCGGTGGTGTGGGCACGGTGGCGGCCCGGATCTGTCTGCGCCGCATCCTGTTCCACGCGGACAGGGCCAGCAGGATCGCGGCCATGAATCCGACGTAGACCACGGCGGTGACCCATGGCGGTGCTCCGTCTGCGCGCACCTGGTGGGTGATCGCGACGGTCATGATCCACGCCAGCGACACCGGGATCAGGAGTTTCCAGCCCAGCGCCATGAACTGGTCGTAGCGCAGACGGGGCAGGGTGGCCCGCAACCACATGTACAGGAACAGGAATCCCCACACCTTGGCGATGAACCAGATCAGGGGCCACCACCCGGAGTTGGCGCCGTCGATCATGCTGAGTGGCCACGGGGCCTGCCAGCCGCCGAGGAACATCGTGGTGGCCAGCGCCGAGACCGTGGTCATGTTGACGTATTCAGCCAGCATGAACATCGCGAACTTCAACGACGAGTACTCGGTGTGGAAACCGCCGACGAGCTCGCCTTCGGCTTCGGGAAGATCGAACGGGGCCCGGTTGGTCTCACCCACCATGGCCGTCACGTACACCAGGAACGACGGCAGCAGCAGCACCACGAACCAGGTCTGCGCTTGGGCGGCCACGATGCCCGAGGTCGACATGGTGCCCGCATAGAGGAACACCGCGACGAACGACAGCGCCATGGCGATCTCGTAGGACACCACCTGCGCCGAGGAACGCAACCCACCCAGCAGGGGATAGGTGGAGCCAGAAGCCCAGCCCGCCAACACGATTCCGTAAACTCCGACCGATGTCACCGCCAGCACGTAGAGTACGGCGACGGCCATGTCGGTGAGCTGGAGCGCGGTGGTGTGCCCGAACACCGATACCGCCGGACCCATCGGGATGACGGCGAACGCCATGATCGCCGGGATGACGGCGATGACGGGCGCCATCAGGTAGATCGGCTTGTCGACACCGACGGGGGTCAGCCCTTCCTTGAGGGCCAGTTTCACCCCGTCGGCCAGCGACTGCAAAAGACCGAACGGCCCCACCCTGTTGGGCCCGAAGCGCATCTGCATGCGGCCCAGGATCTTTCGTTCGGCCAGGATCGCCACCAGCACGGTCAGCAGCAGGAACGCGAAGATCGCGACCGCTTTGCCCAACAGCAGCCACCAGGGGTCGTGGCCGAAGACGCTGAGATCGGGATGGTTCACGACACGTCTCCTCGTGCGATCGTCACGACGGCGCCCGCCGCGACGCCCAGGTCCTCCGAGACCACGCTGCGCGGGGAGTTCGCCGGCAGCCACACCACCCGGTCGGGCATCTCGGTGATGAGCAACGGCAGGCTGATGCTGCCGCGTCCGGTGCTCACGGTCAGCAGGTCCCCTCCGCCGGCTCCGATCTCGGCGGCCGTCGCTGCGGACAGCCGTGCCACCGGTGCCCGCGCGGTGCCGGCCAAGTGCGGCTCACCGTCCTGGGCCCGTCCGTTGTCCAGCAGCATCCGCCAGGTGGCCAGCACCGCTTCACCGCGCCCAGGTGACGGCGCCCCCGACGGTTCGACGGCGGGGGCGGGTGCCGGGTCGCCGCCCCACAGGCCGAGCCGCGCGAGACCCTCGCCCGCGGCGTGCGCCGAGCCGAGCCCGAGATCGACACCGAGTTCGTCGGCCAGGGTCTGCAGAACCCGCAGATCCGGTGCAGCGTTGCTGGCGAGCGCCGGTGCGAACGGTCGCAACCGTCCCTCCCAGTTGGCGAATGCGCCGGCCTTCTCGGCCACCGGGGCGATCGGGAACACCACGTCGGCCAGGGCGGTCACCGTGCTTTCCCGGAGTTCGAGGCTGACCACGAATGGGGTGTTTTCCAGCGCTGCCCGCGCAGTCGCAGGATCGGGCAGGTCGGTGAGGTCGACGCCGCCGATCAGCAGCGCCGCGAGCCGACCGGCCGCGGCGGCCTCCAGGATCGCGGTGGTGTCGCGCCCCGGCGTGGCGGGGAGGTCGCTGACATTCCAGGCGCGGGCCAGCTGCGCTCGCGCGTCGGCGTCGTCGACCGGCCGCGCACCCGGCAGCAGGTTGGGCAGACACCCCGCTTCGACGGCACCGCGCTCACCGGCGCGTCGCGGGATCCATGCCAGGCGTGCGCCGCTGGTGCCGGCCAGCCGCGCCGCCGCCGTCAGCGCACCCGGCGAGGTGGCCAGACGTTCGCCGACCAGGATGATGGACCCGGGCAACAGTTCCAGCCCCGCCAGCGCGGCCGCCTCGTCACCTGGCGTCGTCATCACCAGGCGGGCACCCAGTTTCGTGGCTCCGTAGGTGGCATAGGGGGCCACCGCGACCACCTGGAGCGCGTGCTTGCGCACCGCCTTGCGCAGCCGTAGGAAAACGATGGGGGATTCTTCTTCGGGTTCGAAGCCGACGAGGACCACCATGGGCGCGGCTTCGAGATCGGCGTAGGTGACCTCCATCGCGTGGCCCGCGACGTGGGTGGCCAGGAATTGGGCTTCCTCAGCGGAGTGGTGGCGGGCACGCATGTCGATGTCGTTGCTGCCCAGCACCATTCGCGTGAACTTCGCATAGGCGTAGGCGTCTTCGACGGTCGCGCGGCCGCCCACCAGCACTCCGGTCTGGGCGCCTGCCGCGGCCAGGCCGAAGGCCGCGGTGGTGATGGCTTCCGACCACGACGCCGGTCGCAGCTCCCCGTCCTCCCGGATCAGGGGAGTCAGGATGCGGTCACCCACCCGGGGGTAGGCGAATGCCCAGCGGCCCTTGTCGCAGTTCCATTCCTCGTTGACCTCGGGGTCGTCGCCGGCGAGACGGCGCAGCACGGTGCCGCGGCGGTGGTCGGTGCGCTGCGCGCATCCGGAGGCACAGTGTTCGCAGACGCTGGGACTGGAGACCAGGTCGAAGGGCCGCGCGCGGAATCGGTAAGCGGTGCCGGTCAGGGCGCCGACCGGACAGATCTGCACGGTGTTACCCGAGAAGTAACTGTCGAACGCGGCGCCTGAGGCGATGCCGACCTGTTGTAGCGCACCGCGTTCCAGCAACTCGATGAACGGATCACCCGCCACCTGGTTGGAGAAGCGGGTGCAGCGGGCGCACAACACGCAGCGTTCCCGGTCCAGCAGCACCTGTGAGGACAGGTTGATCGGCTTCGGGAACGTGCGTTTGACATCGGTGAAGCGGGTCTCTTCCCGGCCGTTCGACATGGCCTGGTTCTGCAGCGGGCATTCACCGCCCTTGTCGCAGACCGGGCAGTCCAGCGGGTGGTTGATCAGCAGCAGTTCCATCACGCCATGCTGGGCTTTGTCGGCGGCGGGGCTGGTGAGCTGGGTGCGGACCACCATGTCGGGGGTGACGGTGGTGGTGCAGGAGGCCATCGGCTTGCGTTGGCCCTCGACTTCCACCAGGCACTGCCGGCAGGCGCCCACCGGATCGAGCAGCGGGTGGTCGCAGAAGCGGGGGATCTGCACGCCCATCAGTTCCGCGGCGCGGATCACCAATGTGCCCTTCGGGACCGAGATCGGGGTGTCGTCGATGACCAGCGACACCATCTCGACGGCCGTCGCGTCGCGGTCGGGTTCGATGATCGTCATGACAGCGCCTCCCCGACTCGGGCAGTCATGAACACAGGTGATCTGAAGCGCGATCGGCCGAGTTCGAGTCTGCTCGCGGTCATGCGGTGACCCCCTCGGGAGTGGTGAGCATGGAGGCATACGGGTCGAACGGACAACCGCCCGCCAGGTGCGCGTCGTACTCGTCGCGGAAGTACTTGATGGACGAGACGATGGGTGACGCGGCGCCGTCGCCGAGGGCACAGAAGGACTTGCCGAAGATGGTGTCGGCGATGTCGAGCAGCTTGCCGATGTCGTCCTCGGTGCCCCGGCCGGTTTCGAGGCGTTCGTAGATCTGGGCCAGCCAATAGGTGCCTTCGCGGCACGGGGTGCATTTGCCGCAGGACTCGTGGGCGTAGAACTGCGTCCAGCGCCGTACCGCGCGCACCACACATGTCGTCTCATCGAAGATCTGCAGTGCCTTGGTGCCCAGCATGGACCCCGCCTTGGCCATACCCTCGTAATCCAGTGGTGTGTCGAGGTGTTCGGCCGTCAGCAGTGGCGTCGACGACCCACCCGGCGTCCAGAACTTGAGCTCATGGCCGGCGCGGACACCTCCGGCGTAGTCGAGGAGTTCGCGCAGTGTGATACCCAGCGGAGCCTCGTACTGTCCCGGCGTCGTGACATGGCCCGACAGCGAGTACAAGGTGAATCCCGGGGACTTCTCCGACCCCATGGACTTGAACCAGTCCACCCCGCCGAGCAGGATCGGCGGCACCGACGAGATGGACTCGACGTTGTTGACCACCGTCGGGCAGGCATAGAGCCCGGCCACGGCGGGGAACGGCGGCCGCAGGCGAGGCTGCCCGCGCCGGCCTTCCAGCGAGTCCAGCAGCGCGGTCTCCTCACCGCAGATGTAGGCGCCGGCGCCGGCGTGCACGATCAACTCCAGGTCGAAGCCGGACCCCAGGATGTCCTCCCCGAGGTAGCCGGCTTCGTACGCCTCGGCCACCGCGGCCTGCAGGCGCCGTAGCACCGGGACCACTTCGCCGCGCACGTAGATGAACGCGTGGTGGGCCCGGATGGCATACGCCGCGATGATGGCGCCTTCGACCAGAAAATGCGGAGTGGTCATCATTAACGGAATGTCTTTGCACGTACCGGGTTCCGACTCGTCGGCGTTGATCACCAGGTAATGCGGCTTCGCGCCCGCGCCGGTGGCGTCTTGCGGGATGAACGACCATTTGGTGCCGGTGGGGAAACCCGCGCCCCCGCGGCCGCGCAGGCCGGAATCCTTCACCAGCGCGATGACGTCGTCCGGGGGCATCGACAGTGCCCTGGCCAACGCCTGATACCCGTCGTGGTTGCGGTAGGTTTCCAGGGTCCAGGGCTGCTCGGCGTCCCAGAACCGGCTCAGGACCGGGGTCAGGGGTACCCGCTGTCGATCTGGGTGAGCCATCTAGTCTCCTGACTCCGTTGCCGACGGGTCCGTCTCCTCGGTGCCCGGCTCGGCGGGCACCGTCGCCGACGGGGCCGGTGCCGGTTCGTCCCGCGTCGATTCGACGGCCTCGGGTTCGGTGCTCTCGGTGTCCGCCGAAGGTTGGTCGGCGGGGCCGGTGCTCGGTGGGGCCTGCATGCCCAGGCTGTCGGCGATGCGCAGCCCGGCCAGCGTGGCCGGCCCGGGACCGGTGGCCGGCCCGGCCGGAGACGGAAGTCCGGCAAGGGTGCGGGAGGTCTCGGTGAATGTGCACAGGGGTGCGCCCCGGGTGGGTGGAATGGGCGCCCCGGTGCGCAGACTGTCGACGAGCTCGCCTGCGGTGGTGGGGTTTTGGTTGTCGTAGAACTCCCAGTTGACCATGATCACCGGCGCGTAGTCGCAGGCGGCGTTGCACTCCAGGTGCTCGAGGGTGATGGCGCCGTCGTCGGTGGTCTGCCCGGCGTGGATGCCGAGCCGGGTCTGCAGGGCTTCCAGGATCGCGTCGCCGCCCATGATGGCACACAGGGTGTTGGTGCACACTCCGACCAGATACTTGCCGGTGGGGGTGCGCCGATACATCGAGTAGAACGTGGCGACCGCCGTGACTTCGGCGTCGGTCAGTTGTAACTGGTTGGCGCAGAACCGGATACCGGCTGCGGTCAGGTATCCGTCCTCGGACTGCACCAGATGCAGCAGCGGCAGCAACGCCGAGCGGGGGTGCGGGTACTTGGCGATGATCGCGGCGGCATCGGCGCCCAGCCGGGTTTCGATATCGGCGGGGTAGGCAGCGGGCCCACCCACGGGTGGGCCGGGCTCGTCGGGTCGGGCGCCGAGTTGCAGATCCACCAACGTCATCTGTCGACACCACCCATCACCGGGTCGATACTCGCGACGGCAGAGATGACGTCGGCGACCATCCCGCCTTCACACATCGCCGCGACGGCTTGCAGATTGGTGAACGACGGGTCGCGGTAATGCACCCGGTAGGGCCGGGTTCCGCCGTCGGAGACCATGTGCACACCGAGTTCACCACGCGGGGACTCGACGGCGACGTAACACTGCCCGGCCGGGACCCGGATGCCTTCGGTGACGATCTTGAAGTGATGGATCAGGCCCTCCATGGAACGGCCCATGATCTTGGCGATGTGGTCAGGGGAGTTGCCCAGGCCGTCGGGTCCGAGCTTCAGATCGGCCGGCCAGGCCAGTTTCTTGTCCGAGATCATCACCGGGCCGGCGAGCTTCTCCAGCCGGGCCACGCACTGCGCCACGATCTTCAGTGATTCGTTCATCTCGTTGACCCGGATGACGTAGCGGCCGTAGCAGTCGCACGAGTCGTCGGTCATCACCTCGAAGTCGTAGGTCTCGTAGCCGCAATAGGGTTGGGACTTGCGTAGGTCATGGGGCAGGCCGGTGGACCGCAGCACCGGGCCGGTGATCCCCAGCGCCATGCAGCCGGTCAGGTCGAGGTAGCCGATGCCGACGGTGCGCGCTTTCCAGATGGGGTTCTCCCGAAGCAGGTTCTCCAATTCGTGCAACCGGCCGGGCAGGATGTCCAGCAGGCGTTTGACGCGGTCCAGACCGTCGTCCGGCAGATCGGCGGCCAGCCCGCCTGGGCGGATGTAGGCGTGGTTCATCCGCAGGCCGGTGATGGCCTCGAACACCGTCAGGATCTCTTCGCGCTCCCGGAACCCGAAGAACATCGCGCTCATGGCGCCCAGTTCCATGCCGCCGGTGGCCAGGGCCACCAGATGAGACGAGATGCGGTTGAGCTCCATCAGCATCACCCGGATCACCGAAGCGCGTTCGGGGATGTCGTCGGTGATGTCGAGCAGTTTCTCCACCCCCAGGCAGTAGGCGGTCTCGTTGAAGAACGGGGACAGGTAGTCCATCCGGGTGACGAAGGTGACGCCCTGCGTCCAGGTGCGGTACTCCAGGTTCTTCTCGATGCCGGTGTGGAGATAGCCGATCCCGCAGCGGGCTTCGGTGACGGTCTCGCCTTCGATCTCCAGGATCAACCGCAGCACTCCGTGGGTGGAGGGGTGCTGCGGCCCCATGTTGACCACGATCCGCTCGCCGGCGTCCCCGGCGTCGACCGAAGCCCTGGCGCGCGTGACGATCTCGTCCCAGTCCTGGCCGCCCAGGGTGATGACAGTATCGGTCGACATCAGGTGTAGGACCTCCGTTGATCCGGCGGGGGAATGGTGGCGCCGTGGTACTGCACCGGCACCCCACCCAGGGGGTAGTCCTTGCGCTGAGGATGGCCGACCCAGTCGTCGGGCATCTCGATGCGCGTCAGTGCGGGATGGCCGTCGAAGACGATCCCGAAGAAGTCATAGGTCTCGCGCTCATGCCAGTCGCAGGTCGGGTACACCGAAAACAGTGACGGCACATGGGGATCGGTATCCGGGCAGGCCACCTCCAGCTGGATACGGCGATTGTGGGTGATGGACATCAACGGGTACACCGCCCGCAACTCCCGACCGAAGTCATTCGGGTAGTGCACGCCGGACACTCCGGCGCACAGTTCGAAGCGCAATTGCGGGTCATCACGCAGTGTTCGGGCCAGCGGGAGCAGGCGGGCGCGGTCGATGTCCAGGGTCAGCTGACCGCGGTGAACCACCACCTGGTTGACTCCTGCCGCGAACACGTTGGCGCCCAGAGCTTCTCCGAGCCGGTCCACCACGGCGTCGAAGTAGCCCCCGTAGGGCCGGGGGGAGCCGCCGGGCATGGTGACTTCCCGGACCAGCCGTCCGTAGCCGGAGGTGTCGCCGGTGCCGGAGGCGCCGAACATGCCCCGCCGGACCCCGATCACGTCTCGGGCTTCCGGCGTACCGGGGTTCTCGCCCGTCATCGCAGCAGCCCCTTGAGTTCGATGGTGGGCCGGGCCGCCAGGGCGGCCTCCTCGGCGGCCGCGACGACCTCATCGCGGTGCACCCCCAGCGGCATCTCGGCGATCTTGGCGTGCAATGTCACGATGGCGTGCAACAACATCTCCGGCCGCGGCGGGCATCCCGGCAGGTAGATGTCCACCGGAACCACGTGGTCAACGCCCTGCACGATTGCGTAGTTGTTGAACATCCCACCCGATGACGCGCACACCCCCATGGCCAGCACCCACTTCGGCTCGGCCATCTGGTCGTAGACCTGCCGCAGCACGGGCGCCATCTTCTGTGACACCCGGCCCGCCACGATCATCAGATCCGCCTGGCGCGGCGTCGCCGAGAACCGCTCCATCCCGAATCGCGCGATGTCGAACCGCGGCCCCGCCGTTGCCATCATCTCGATCGCGCAGCAGGCCAACCCGAACGTCGCCGGCCACAACGAGCCCTTCCGCACGAACCCGGCGACCTTCTCCACCGTCGACAACAGGATCCCGCCGGGAAGCTGCTCTTCCAGTCCCATGTGCTGTCCCGATCCCTTCTCAGTCCCAATCCAGGCCGCCGCGGCGCCACACGTAGGCGTAGGCCACGAAGACGGTCGCCATGAACAGCAGCATCTCCACCAGGGCGAACATGCCCAGCTGGTCGAAAGACACCGCCCACGGGTATAGGAAGACGATCTCGATGTCGAAGACGATGAACAGCATGGCCGTCAGATAGAACTTGACGGGGAACCGCGCCATCCCCGTGGGCTGGCGCGCCGGTTCGATACCGCACTCGTAGGCCTCCAGCTTGGCCCGGTTGAACCGTCGCGGACCGATCACCAACGCAATTCCCACCGACACGATCGCGAATGCCGCCGCTATGGCCCCGAGCACCAAGATGGGCAGATAGAGATTCATGCGTGTTCGCCGTCCATGACGTCGGCTCCCTTGGCTGTGGATGTGAGCTACAACACAGCCTAGCGATCTTGACCGGCAGGTTGGCGCATTTCGATAGGATCGATCCAACAGCCGACTGCCGCCATTCTGGCGGCGAACCCGCAAGGGGCGCAGCGTAATTGGTGCTGTCCGGGTGGTGTGCTGTGAGGCTTCGGTTACCGAAGCGTCATCTTTGCGGAATACCGCGCAACAGTCCGGCGACGGCTTCGCCCAAGCGGATCGGATCGATGGGATGCGGCACCGCCGCCTCCGCGCGCGACCAATTGGCCAGCCACGCATCGTCGGCCCGGCCGGTGAGAACCAGTATCGGTGGGCACTCGTCGAGTTCGTCCTTGAGCTGCTTGGCCAGGCCCATACCGCCGGTCGGGGTGGCTTCGCCATCCAGGATTGCCAGATCGACATCACCGGAGTCCATGTGCTGGATGACGACGGGGGCGGTAGCCACCTCGAGGTAGCTCAGTTCGGGCAGTCCGGGGTGGATCCGCTTACCCATCGCGAGCTTGACCTGCTCGCGCGTACGCGCGTTGTCGCTGTACACCAGGACACGGACCGCACCCGAAACGTCGCGGCGACTGTCGGGCACGAGCCGATGCTACAGGCTGTTTGCGGCAGCCACTTCGGTTACTGCGAGCCGCTTTTCACGAACACTGCGCGGCCGTGCAGCATGGTTGCCGATCTGACCATGCCGAGCAGATTCCCGTCGACGTCCCAGTGGGTGCGGTCCACCGTGGTGTGGGCGGATATCTCGACGGCGCCGTCGTCGAGAAGCGCGATCCTGCCCGACATCGGGATGGGACGGGTGATGCCGTGGACGGTGAGGCTGCTGCGCAGCTCCACACCCTCGGGTGCGGGCTGCACCGCGGTGACCACCACGCTGATGGTGGGGAACCGATCGACAGCGAAGAAGTCCTCCGAGCGCAGATGCTCATCACGTTTGCGGATTCCGGTGGTCAGCGAGGCCGCCGCGATGTCCACCCGGCCGAAGGCGGTGCCGCCGCCCAGTTGGCCATCGCCGCTGAACTCGGTGAACCGGCCGTTCACCGGGACCAGTCCCCACAACGACCGGCAGCGAAACCTGATCTGGGACCGGTCAGTCACCAGCGTCCACACCGCGGCGTTGCCCGGATCGCCGAGCAAGCTGTCGAGCATGGTCACCGGTATCTCCCTAGTTCAGCAAGGGGGCGATATCTGACGGATTGAAGTATTCATCAATACGGCTGATCAGACCATTGTTTCCCAGCTTGACCACGATGCACACCCGCATGGCGATGGGACCGCGGGCGCCGGTGGCGTGCAGGATGTGCTGCTGGACGAACCCCTGCGCGCCGACTGGTCTTCGAACAGTTGGCGGTCCAGGATCTCGTAACGGCGTTCGCTGGTCCGGTTGATGAACCAGCAGATGACCCGCAACGCCCGCTCCCGGTTGTTGTCTTCGCGGTCCCCGGAGTGCCAGACCAGGATGTCGTCGTTCCAGAGTTCTTCGATCATGGCGATGTCGCTGCCCTCGATGGCACGAAAGAGGGTGTCGGCGACGTCCTCGACGGCCGATGCCTCGCGAATGGTCATGTGGCGGCCTCCTGGGGCTCGGCGTAACCCGGATGCGCGGCAGCCAGGCGGTGTGAGACCAGTGTGCGCAGACAGTCCGACAATTCCGCGGGGCGGTCGTCGAGGTCGCCGCGCCGGATGGCGGCGGCCAAGCCGGCCTCGTCGCGGTATCCCAGGCGCTGCAGCGCCGCGTGTACTTCGTCGGCGCCCGCGGCGCCCTGCAATTCCCGCTGCACCATGCGCAGCGCGTTGGCGGCCACCCGGGCGTGGAAGTTGACCTGCCCGGTGGTGGCGTCGCGGACATCCCCGTCGAGGAAGTCGGCCACCGCGGCCACGAGTTCGGCGGCCGTCGGGCGGCCGTGCAGACCTGTCATGCGCCCACCCGGGTGTCGAGCAGCTCGAGCAGATCCCACTCGTTCTCGCACACCCGGCGCCCGATCGTGGCCAGTTCCACCGACGGGGACTGGCCGGACAGATGTCGTTGGGCCTGATATCGGCAGATGACACCCCACTGCAGCGTGGCGGCCACCAGCCACCAGCGAAACGCCGGCCGGTCCACGGCGGCACCGGACGCCGCCTCGTAGGCGGTGAGGAACGCCTCGATGCTGCCCAGGCCGCCGGCTCCCAGCTCGCGGGGTGCGCCGAACCGCCACGCCCGGACACAGAACCAGGCCAGGTCTTCGTAGATCTCGCCGCTGTGCACCAGTTCCCAGTCCAGCACCGCGGCCAGCCCGGTCCCGCCTTCGACGTCGACGATGAGGTTGCCCATCCGGAAATCTCCGTGCACGAGTGTCGGCGCGGACGGCGGTAGGTCGGCGCGGTGCGCCTCGAGCCAGCGGAATGTCCACTCGAAAGTGGCGGTGGTGTCGCCCATTTCGTCGAGCTGCTCGCGCCACTGGGTCAGCGGGTCCTGCGGCTGCAGGCCCGCGTCCGCGGGATCGGCGGAATGGATCGCGGCCAGTGCCCCCGCGCATTGCCGCAACAGCTGCTCCCGGCCGGCGTCATCGAGACCACGCTGGATCCGCCGCACGATGGTCTCCCCGGCGATGGCGCTGCAGATCAGGTACGGATTACCCAGCCCGGCAGAAGAGTTGTCCGCGGTGAGGATCTGCGGCACCGGCGCACCGGCGGCAGCGGCCAGCGACTGCACCCGGGCTTCGAGTTCCATACCGGCGTGCACGTCATCCGGCGGGCCGGTCCGCAGGATCAGGGGGCGGCGGTCGGCGCCGGTGGTGGCGGTGAACGACCACGTGGTGCGGCTGGCCCCGCCGGTGAGCACCCGCAGATCCGTGACGGTCACGTCGTCGCCGAGAAGGGGCTGCAGCACCGAGGTCAGTGCTGGGCCCAGCTTCTCCGGAGTCACCGGCGTGACCCGAATTTGAGCATGCGCTGGGCCACGCGGCGGATCTGGATCTCTTCGGCGCCCTCGGTGATCCGGTACCGCCGGTGGTGCCGATAGATGTGTTCGAACGGTTCGTGGCGGCTGTAGCCGATGCCGCCGTGGATCTGCATGGCCCGGTCGGCGGCTTCACACACCAGACGGTTGGCGCGGTAATTGGCCATCGACACCTTGTCCGAGACCTCCATGTGGTGGTCGCGGTCCAGGTGCCAGGCGGCGTAGTAGACCAGTAGACGGACCATCTGCGCTTCGGTCTGCAGCTCGGCCAGCGGCCACTGCACGGCCTGATTCACCGACAGCGGCTTGCCGAACACCACGCGTTCGCCGGCGTAACCCGCGGCCCGGTCGATACAGTACTGAGCCGCGCCGAGGCTGCTGGCGGCCTGGCGAATCCTGTTCTCGTGCAGGAAGGTCTGCCCGACTTCCAGACCGTGGTCGACCTCGCCGAGCACCGCGTCGACGGGCACCCGAACATCGGTCAGCGTCACCTCCCCGTGATCGCTGGGCATGTTGAACGTCCACCAGTAGTACGGCACCTCGAAACCCGGGGTGTCGGTGGGCACCAGGAACGCGGTGATACCGACCGCCTGCCCCGCTTGCCCGGATGTGCGGGCGAACACCAGGTCGTGGGTGGCACGGTGCACGCCGGTGTTCCAGCGTTTGGCGCCGTTGATCACCCATTCGTCCCCGTGGAGCTCAGCGCGTGTCTCCAGCCAGGTGGCGTCGGACCCGTGCCCGGGTTCGGTCAATCCGAAGGCCATGGACCGCTTCCCGGTCAGCATGGCCTCGATCCACTCCCGCTTCTGCTCCTCGGTGCCGAACCGGTCCATCATGATGACCTGCGGGAAGTTGCCGACGATCGAGGACTCGTCCTGCAGATCGTTGTGAAGTCCGAGACCCTTGTGCGCCAGGTGTTCCCGGATCACCGCCATATCGAGGTTGGTACCGTCGCGACCACCGAACTGGGCGGGCAGGCCGTACCGCAACCAGCCTGCCTTGTCGGCGCGGCGGCGCATCTCGTCGAGCAGATCCTCCCATTCCCGGGCCGGGACGCCGCCGCCCGCCAGATCGGTCCTGGCGAACTCGCGCCGCCGATCGAAGTACTGCATGTTCTCGCGTTCCAGCGGCTTGATCTCCGCTTCGATGAATGCGTCCATCTCGGCGAGAAGTCCCGGAAGATGTTCCGGCAGAGTGAAATCCACGTCGATTCCTCCACGATAGGGCTGAAAGGGGTCAGTAGCCGTACAACGTTTTCTTCCAGATGGTGGCCAGTGTGCGGACGGCGTCCCGGTCGCTGGTGCGCACACCGAGTGCGGCGGCATCCGGGCGCAGGTACACCGTGGTGAACTGTTCGAACAGCAACGCGATGGCCAGCGCGATGTGGTCCGGATCGAGGTCGTTGCCGTAGCCCTGGTTCTGGGCGTGCTCCACCGAGGCGCGCACGATGTCCATACCGAATCTGCGGAACTCGTTCTGCACCGCCGCGAACCGCGCCTGACCGGCGGCCAGTTGGTCCACCGCCACCATGATGCCGATGTTCTGCTTGAAGATGTTCCAGTACCCGGTGACCGCCGCCGTGAAGAACGCGGTGTCGTCCGGGGACTCCGGCAGGTGGATGTCCCCGCCGGACGGTCGCACCACGTCGGTGAGGAAGGATTCGGCCAGCACCGCCAGCAGGTCTTCCTTGTCGTCGAAGTAGCGGTAGAAGGCTGCCGACGACTTACCCGCCGCCGAGGTGATGTCGGCGAGCGTGGTTGCGTGGAAGCCCCGTTCGGCGAACAGTTTTCGTGCAGCCTGCGCGAGGGCCTCCCTGGTCTGTCTGCCCTTCGGCGACAGCTCGCCTGTCACGGCTATCCGTCCGGCAACCGGTCACCGGCGCGCAGGAGCGCGCTGGGCAGCTCGTGTCCTACCAGGCGTTGCGCGACGGCCGCCGCCGCGATGGCCGCCTGCAGGTCGACGTCGGTGTGAACAGCGCTGTCGCGCAACAGGTATACCAGGTCCTCGGTGGCGATGTTACCGCTGGCACCGGGGGCGAACGGACAACCGCCCAACCCGCCGACCGAGGCGTCCAGCCGCGTCACTCCGGCGCTGACCGCGGCGTACGCGCTGGCCAGCCCGGCGCCCCGGGTGTTGTGAAAGTGCGCACCCAGCGGCAGTTCGCCCACTGCGGGTCCGATCTGCTCGATCAGCGACCGCACCCGGCGTGGTGTGGCCGTGCCGATGGTGTCGGCGATGGCCAACCGATCGGCACCGGCGGCCACCGCGGCCGTCGCCACGTCGAGCACCCGCTGCGGTGCGGTGGGCCCGTCGAAGGGACAGTCCCAGGCGGTGGCGATGATGACTTCGACGCTGACCCCGCTGTCGTGGGCGATCGCCACGATCTCCGGGATCTGGGCGCCGGCTTCGGCGGTACTGCGACCCACGTTCGCCCGGCTGTGCCCGTCGGCCGCCGAGACCACGTACTCGATGGTGCCCAGGCCGGCGGCAATGGCCCGTTTGGCGCCATTGGGACTGGCGACCAGCGCCGAGAAGTGCACGGTGTCCGGGAAATCCGCCAGGGCCGCAGCGAATTCTGCGGCGTCGGCCAGAGCGGGCACCTTGCTGGGCGAGACGAACGCGGTGGCCTCCACCTCGCGGACACCCGTGGCCACGATGGCTTCGAGGAGTTCGATCTTGGCGGCCAGGGGAATCGGAGCCTCGATCTGCAGGCCGTCACGCAGGGCCACTTCCCGGATGGTGACGTGCTCGGGTAGATCTGTCACAGCACCCCCTTCGTGCGCAACGCCGCGAGCTCGTCGTCGGTGTGTCCGAGCAGCTCGCCGAACACCTCGTCGTTGTGCTGACCGGGCCTGCTGGAGCCCGAACAGCGCACCGTGCCCGGTGATTCGGACAGCACGGGCACGATGCCCGGTCCGAGGACCGACCGGTCGACCCGCTCGTCCCAGTGCTCCACCAGCATGCCCCGGGCCCGCAGTTGCGGATCGTGGACCACCTCGGCGACGGTGTTGATGGGGCCGGCGATCACGCCGGCGGCCGACAGTGTGTCGATGATGTCGGCGGGCTGCCGGGTGGCGGCCCAGTCGCCGATCAGTTTGTCGAGCTCATCCTGATTGCGTCCCCGGGCTGCGTGGTCGACGAACCGGTCATCGCTGGCCAGCTCGGGCCGGTCCATCGCGGCGCAGAGCCGGCGGAACACGGTGTCCTGGTTGGCGGCGATCACCACCCAGCTGCCGTCGGCGCTGCGATAGATGTTGGACGGGGCGATCCCCTCCAAGCGGGTGCCTGACGGACCACGCACCACACCGCCGACGTCGTAATCCGGGATCGTGGATTCCTGCACCGCCAAACAGGATTCGGTGAGCGCGGTGTCGACCACCTGTCCTTCGCCGGTGACCGTGCGCCGGTAGAGCGCGGCCAACGCACCCTGGGCGGCGAACATACCCGCCAGGCTGTCGCCCAGTGAGAGTGCCAGCCGGGGCGGGGGACCGCCGGGGAATCCGTTGAGGTGACGCAATCCGCTGGCCGCTTCGGCCACCGAGGCGTAACCCGCCCGGTGCGCGTCGGGCCCGGTCTGGCCGTAACCGGACACCCGGACCAGGATGATGCCGCGGTTGCGCGCATGCAGGACGTCGTAGCCGAGGTTCCAGCGTTCCAGGGTGCCCGGCCGGAAGTTCTCGACGATGATGTCGCTGCAGTCGACGAGTTCCAGGAACAGCTCGCGGCCCTGCTCGGTGCGCAGGTCCAGTGTGACCGCTTTTTTGTTGCGGGCGTGCACCGTCCAGAAGAACCGGTGCCCGTCGAGTTCGGCCTGGCCCCAGGTGCGCAGCGGGTCGGGCGCCCCGGGCGGCTCGATCTTGATGACCTCGGCACCCATGTCGCCGAGCAGCCGGCCGGCGAACGGGCCCGAGATCAGCGTGCCGACCTCCAACACCCGGACACCGTCCAATGGACCGGTGGGAGTCACTTCACCTCCTGCGAGAAGCCGTGCCGGTGCAGCCAGTCGGTACAGATCCCGACTGCCTGCGCAAGCGTCTCACGTTGGGCCGGTCCGGCGTAGTAGTGGTTGGCGCCTTCGATTTCGTGCAGTTCCTTGTCCGGATGCCCGATCGCCTCGAACAGTCTGCGGGTATGGCTCGGGGTGCAGGCGTCGTCGGCGAGGTTGCCGATCACCAGGGCCGGGACGTCGATATCCGGGCCGGCCTTCACGGCGTCACCGTTGGCGTCGTCATAACTCCACTGCGACAGCCAACTGCGCAAGGTGCAGAAGCGCGCCAGCCCCACCGGGCTCATGTTGACCACCTGCGGGTCGCCCAGATAGCAGGTGCCGGGTTCACGGTCGTTGGGGTCGACGGACGGGTCGAGCCAGCGAGGATCGGCCATGGTGCCGTGTACGACGAACGCGAACTCGTCGTCTGCTCGGCCTGCCGCTTTCAGTTCGGCCAGCTTGTCTTTGACCCAGGCGGTGATGCGCCGGTTCCGCGCCACCTGCGCTGCCCGGTAGCGCTCCAGGAACTCAGGGGTGTACGGGGGCTGGTTGGGGTTGTCCGGGTTGTAGAGATCGAGCTCGGGATCACGGTTGTCCGGATCGTTCTCATCGAGGATCGAGGCGTCCAGCCATTCGGTCAGCGTGCCGTGCCTGCTGATGTGTGCGGCCAGCAACATGATGCCGTCGGCCGGGAGCAGGCCCAGCTTGGTCAGATCCGGGCCGTCGCCGGACGGACTGGCCGTCACCGTGGGCTTCTGAGCCTGCTGCTGGTAGAACACCGACAGCGAGCCGCCGCCGCTCCATCCGGCCAGCACCACTTTCGAGTACCCCAGCCGGTTCTTGGCGTCTTTGACGCACTCGCCGAGATCCTCGACCACCTTCTCCATCAGCAACGCCGAGTCGGTGCCGCGGAACCGGCTGTTGCAGTAGATGACATGGTGGCCGGCCTTGGCCAGCCCGTTGATCATCGGCAGATAGGCGCCGCCTCCGATCGGGTGCATGAACACCAGCACGGTATCGGAGGGGCGGTCGGGTTTGAGGAGATAACTCTCCAGCACCACCAGCTCGGCCACCCCGCCGTAGACATCGCGGACCGCCGAATTGTTCTGGTAGGCAATCAGATAGGGGATTCGCCGATACTCGTGCCGGGCCACGTCAGTGCTGACCCAGGTCGTGGGCCAGCACCTCGGCGGACGGAATCAACCGGCGCCGCGTGTCGATCGCGATCACCTTCCAGTCCACATCGGTGTACTCGTCGAACTTCCGGCGGGCGCGCTCGCGTGCCTTCTCCGGGGCGCCGTGGTGAACCCCCTGCGGGGCATGGCTGATCAGTCCCGGCGGCATCGGAATGCCGTAGAGCGAACCGCCGTGGAAGAAGGCGATCTCGTCGAAGTCGACGTTGCGGTGATACCAGGGCGTGCGTTCGGTACCCGGCACACTCTCGGCGGGTTTGGGCAGGAAGTTCATCACGTAGACACCGGTCGCCTGCATGAACAGATGCACCGTCGGCGGCAGGTGCACACTGGCTGAGGTGACGACGTTGTAGTCGGCGATGTTGAACGTGAAGGCGAAGTTGTCGCCTCGCCACCCTTCGACGTCCAGCGGATTGTGTTGGTAGAACAGCGTTGTCGGACCGCCGTCGTGGACGAGACGAACCTCGTATTCGTCACGCTCCTCCATGCCGGAGGGCGCCGGCTCCGGGATGACGGCCTGCGACGGATCGAACGGGAAGTGCCGGCCCAGCTGTCCCGGCGGAGGCACCCGGAACTCGTCGGTCGCTTCGATCATCACCCAGGTGGTCTCCGAGGCGGGGAGGTGGCGCCACGTACATGCCTTGGGGATGTACACCCAATCGCCCTCGCGGTAGGGCAGCGGGCCGAACTCCGTTTCCACCAGTCCCGAGCCCTGGTGCACGAAGAGCAGCAGGTCGCCGTCGACGTATCGGGTGAAGAACGGCATCTCCTGGCCGCGCCGAGACAGGTAGATGCGGCAATCGGCGTTGGAGAACAACAACATCGGGCTGCCGTGGGCCTCGGTGGCGTCGCTGGGCTTGAGCTCGCCGGCCAGCACGTCGACCGGTCGCAGGGGGCCGACCGACCGGAAGGCGGTGGGGTCGTGGCGGCGGTACATGTTGGCGGTGCGGCCGGTGAAACCACCGCGTCCCAGCTCATCGTCTTTGAGCCCGTTGAGATCCGCGTGCAGCCGCCGCGGTGTGACGCCCTTGCGAAGGTGAGTAAACGACTCCATTGGGTTACTCCTGTCGATCGTCGACTGAAAAGTGACGTTAACTTCACTTTTGTCTGAAGTCAACGGGTGTCAAGTTCCGGCTACGGTCGCGTCATGAGATCCAGGAAACGTTCGCGTTGACCCGCGGTCAGCGGCCGGGGTTTCGCTCCCGCCAGGCTCAGGAAGCCGATTCCGGCCGCGAACGTCGTCGCCGCCCGCAACTCGGCGTCCGGCACGTCGAACCCCAGGTCCACGAACGCTTGACGCACGCGGGACTGCACACGCCGGTCCGCGGCGTCGACGCCGGCGGCCACGTTCTTGTCCGTCCGGGCCCATTCCCGCATCGTGCGTTCGAGCTTCCAGTGCCGCGGGCTCACCAGCGCGGTGATCATCGTCGACAGGCGCTCACGCGGTGGTCTGTCGCTGTCGTCGGGTTCTTCGCCGCGCTGTTCGGCCCAGCACTGGATCAGTGCGGCCCGATAGGTCGCCATATCGGTGAAATGCCAGTAGAAGCTACCCTTGGTGACGCCGAGCCGGCTGCAGAGCCGGTCGATCTTGAGTGCCGGTAAGCCTTCGTCGGCCAGCAGTGCGTAGCCGGCCTGAATCCAGTCATCGACCGACAGTCGCGACGTCGTCCTGGCGGTCATCGTCACACCATCGCAAACGGCGGGATCTTGGCGCCGATCGCCAGCGCGCCGGCGAGCTCACGGCTGGTGTCGTAGTCGAAGATGACGTGACCGGCCAGCACATCCACATCGCGTTTGGCCCGTTGCAGCGGATTGGTCAGGAAGTGGGCGCCGGCCCCCGACGCGCCCAACAGCATGGCGATCACCTCCCGCGACTCGTGCACGACGTGGGCGGCCGTGAGTCGGGCTTGGGCGCGAAGGGGCTTGGGTACCGGATCCCCTGCGAGCACTGCGTTTTCGAGGCTGTCCACGGTTTCGCAGAGCAGCGCGCGGAGCGCGCGCACGCGCACCTGCGCCTCGCCGAGATGGGCCTGGGCGATCGGTTTGTCTTTCTGTTTCACGCCTTCGTAAGCGAGCACCCGCTCGGAGAGTCGCTCGGCATAGAGGTCGATGACCCGTTCGGCGCTGCCGAGCGCGGGCATGGCGGCCAGTAGGGACAACGCAGGCACCATGGGCCACCGGTAGGTGGGGCTGTCGTGCAGGGCGGCGCCCGGGGCGGTGCCGGCATAGATGTCGGCGACACGCACCAGACGGTGTTCGGGGACGAAGGCGCCGTCGATGAGGACGTCGTTGGAACCGGTGGCGCACATCCCGTCGGTGTGCCAGACGTCCTCGATGCGGGTGTCCGTGATCGGCAGCAGGGCCAGCGCCGGGTAGAGGTCGTGATCCGGCCCGCACAGTGCGCCGACGATGATCCAGTTGCCGTCCATCACGCCTGTCGCCCAGGACCAGCGGCCACGGAGCCGGATGCCGCCCGGTGCGGGCAGCCCGCGGCCGGTGGGGGCCAGGGGAGCCGGCGCCAGGAACGGGCGGGAGGCGAATGCTTCGGCCTGTGCCTGTTCGTCGAACAGGGCCAGCATCCAGTTGTGCAGCACGTAGAAGCCGATGGTCCATGCGCTGGAGGCGCAGCCGTGCGCCATCCGCCGCACCGGGTCCAGCAGCGCCGGGAACTCCGCCTGCCTGCCGCCGTAGCGGGCGGGCACCAGCAGGTCGGTGAAGCCGGATTCCACCAGGTCGGCGACGGTGGCGGCGGGTAGGCGGCGCAGTGTCTCGGCTTCTCGGGCGCGCTCGGCGAGCCGGTCGATGAACTGCTGGTCGATCACTGCCGCGGCGGCTGTGTTCATCGGCCGACCGTACCATACTGTCTGGTATGGAAAGTCGGCGTTTGCGGGTGTCGGGGTCTGGGTCGCGCCGGTGGAGGAGCATGATCGTCAGTGATCCGGTACGGACGGTCGAGAGGACATTCGGTGATGACCCAGGTCGATGAGTTCGACGCTCTGGTGGCCCATGAGGATGCCGCGGGTGACATCGTGCTGCGGCACGAAAAGCTCGAGGCGTCGGCACTGCCGGACGGTGAGGTGTTGATCTCTGTCGAGTATTCGGGCGTCAACTACAAAGACGCGCTGGCTGTGACACCGAAAGCCGGTGTGGCACGGTCTTATCCGCTGATTCCCGGCATCGACGTGGCCGGCACCGTGGCCGCGAGTTCGTCTCCCGGGTTCGCCGTCGGTGACACCGTGGTGGCGCACGGTTACGACATCGGCACCGGCCGCCACGGCGGCTACGCCACCCTGGCCCGGTACCCCGCGGAGTACGTGGTGAAGCTGCACAGCATCACCGCTGCGCAGGCGGCCGCGATCGGCACGGCGGGGTTCACCGCCGCCATGAGTGTCAACGCGCTGCGGGCGCACTGGGTGGCCCCGGGTGACGGTCCGGTCCTCGTCACGGGCGCCACCGGGGGAGTGGGAAGTGTCAGCGTGGACCTGCTGGCCGGCCTCGGTTACGAGGTGGTGGCGTCCACCGGCAAGCCCGACGCCCATGATCTGCTCCGCGATCTCGGCGCTGCCGAGGTCATCGACCGGGTGCCGGGCCCGGACGAAAAGGTGCGCCCGCTGGGGAAGACCCACTGGGCCGGCGTCGTCGACTGCGTCGGCGGCAAGACGTTGGCCTACGCACTCAGCACCCTGAAATACGGTGGTATCGCTGCGATCTCGGGTCTGGCCGGATCCGCGGATCTTCCGGCCACCGTGCACCCGTTCATCCTGCGCGGTGTCACCCTGGCCGGCATCGACTCCGTGCAACTCGACATCGAGGCCCGGCGTGCGGTCTGGCAGCAGATCGAGACCGAGCTGTTTCCGCTACATCTGGACCGGGTGACCCGCGATGTGGCGGTACTCGATGTTCCCGAGGTGCTGGGCACGATCACCGGTGGCGGGGTCACCGGGCGGACCCGAGTCGTGGTCCGGAACGGGTTCTGACATGAGTGCTGAGCGCTACCAGCTGGGAGACTTCCAGGTGCGCCGAGTCGGTTTCGGCGCCATGCAATTGCCGGGGCCGGGTGTCTTCGGGCCGCCCCGAGACCGCGATCAGGCGCTGGCGGTGCTGCGCCGTGCTGTCGAACTGGGTGTCGACCACATCGACACGGCGCAGTACTACGGCCCGGTGGTGGCCAATCAGCTGATCCGCGAAGCCTTGCACCCCTATCCGAGTGATCTGGCCATCGTGAGCAAGGTGGGTGGCCGCCGCGACGACAAGGGTGCCTGGCTGCCCGTGGACACCCCGGCCGACTTGCGCGCCGATATCGAAGCGAACCTGCAGACGCTGGGTATCGAACGATTGGCGGCGGTCAATCTGCGCCTCATGGACAGCTCGGGGCCGGACGCCTTGTTCGACGATCAGTTGGCCGTGATGATCGCGGCCCGTGATGAAGGGCTGATCGGCGGAATCGGCCTGTCGAACATCGAATCGTCGCATCTGGTGCATGCCGTGGCTCAGACCGACATCGTGTGCGTGCAGAATCCGTACAACCTCGTCGACCGCAGCTCCCAGGCCGTGCTGGACGAATGCGTGGCCCGCGCCATTGCCTTCGTGCCGTTCTTCCCGCTGGGATCGGCCTTCGCGCAAGACAATCCGGTGCTAGGCAATCCGATCATCCGGCGTACCGCCGATCAGCTGGGCCGCACCCCGGCGCAGGTGGCGCTGGCGTGGACACTCGGTGTGGCCCCCAATGTGCTGCTCATTCCCGGAACGTCGTCGGTGCCGCATCTCGAGGAGAACCTCGCGGTGGCCGAGATCGAGCTGGACGACGACACCCGCGGTCAGCTGGACAGCGCGGCGTGACACCGCGGGTGCGGGACGCCGGCGTCGACGACGGTGCTGCGTGCGCGCGGATCTACGCGCACTACGTGCGGGACACCGCCATCACGTTCGAGGCCGAGCCGCCGAGCGCCGACGAGATGGCGCACCGAATCGCCGCCGCCCGCGTCAAGCACGAATGGCTGATCCTGGAAGACGACACCGGTGCGGTGACCGGGTATGCCTACAGCACCGAGTTCAAGTCGCGTGCTGCGTATCAGTGGTCGGTGGAAACCAGTGTGTACCTTGCCCCGGACCGGCACCGCGGCGGTGGCGGCCGCCTGCTGTACACCGAGCTGCTGGCCAGGCTGGCGCGGCGCGGATATCGACGTGCCTTCGCCGGCATCACCCAACCCAACGACGCCAGCATGGCGTTTCACCGTGCGTTCGGATTCCAGGAGGCGGGGGTGTTCCGCCGCGTGGGCTTCAAACACGGCAGCTGGCGCGATGTGGCGTGGCTGCAGGCCGACCTGATCGAACACGAGGACGATCGTGATCCCCCGGGGCCCGTCCGCTGACCACGTGGCCGATACCGAAAACAGCCCTGCTACTTGAGCTCTGCTGACGTCAACCCCAGGAGTCGACGCGCCACCACCAGCTGCTGAATCTGTTGCGTGCCCTCGAAGATGTCGAGAATCTTCGAATCGCGGGCCCACTTCTCCAGCAGTGCCTCCTCGGAATAGCCGACGGTACCGGCCAGTTCGACGGCCTTGAGGGTGATGTCACTGGCCACGCGGGCGGCCTTGGCCTTGCCCATCGAGGCTTCCTTGGAATTCGGGATCTTGTTGTCGGCCTGCCATGCCGAGCGCACGGTCAGCAGATAACCGGCCTCCCAGTCGGCTTCCATCCGCAGGAATTCCGCGGCCGGTGCGCTCTGGGCGTGGGCCGGTTTGTCATAGGAGATCTCGATCCCGGCCTCGGTGAGGATCTTGCGCAGGTCCTCCAGGGCGGCGCGAGCAACCCCGACCGCCATGGCCGCCACGATGGGCCGGGTGTTGTCGAAGGTCTCCATGACCCCCGCAAAACCCTTCTCCACGTGGATCTCCGGGCTGCCGAGGAGGTTGTCCTTCGGGATCCGGGCGTTGTCGAAGCGGATGACGGCGGTGTCGGAGGCCTTGATGCCGAGCTTGTGCTCGAGGCGTTCGACGGTGACACCCGGGTGTTCGCGGGGCACGATGAACGACTTGATGGCCGCGCGACCCAAGGTCTTGTCCAGCGTCGCCCACACCACGATATGGGTGGCCCGCGAGCCCGCGGTGACGAAGATCTTCTCGCCGTTGATGACGTACTCGTCGCCGTCGAGTTTGGCGGTGGTGGACACGGCCGCGGAGTCCGAGCCGAAGCCCGGTTCGGTGATGGCCATCGCGGCCCATACGTCGGTGCCCAAACGCTCGAGCTGCTCGGGAGTGGCCACCGACGAGATGGCCGCGTTGCCCAGGCCCTGGCGCGGCACCGACAGCAGCAGCGCGACATCACCCCAGGAGATCTCGAGGGCGTTCAGCAGCGCAGACATGTTGGCGCCGTTGACCGTTACGGGTTTGTCGCCATCGTCTACCGCTGCGTCCCGGAAGGCCTCGGCTCCCGCGAACGAGATGGTCTTCGCCTCGGAGATGCCCTCGAAAAGGTCTGCGAGGGTGTCCAACTCCACCGGGTAGGCGTGTTCTTTGAGGTCGTACTTGCGCGAGATCGGCCGCAGCATCTCGGCTGCACCTTGGTGGCCCTTCTCGATGACGGCCTGCAGCTTCTTCGGCATTTCCAGATTGATCGCCATGTGCTTGGTGCCTTCCTAGAGAACTGGCCCGTTTCAGAGAACAACAACACCCTCGGCGACGCCGATGGCCCGCAGATCGCGGTACCAGCGTTCGACCGGGTGTTCTTTCGTGTAACCGTGGCCGCCGAGCAGCTGCACGCCGTCGAGGCCGATCTGCATGCCCTTGTCGGTGCCCAGTTTCTTGGCCAGTGCCGCCTCGCGGGCGAACGGCAGGCCCTGTTCGGCCCGCGCGGCGCCGCGCCAGGTGATCAAGCGCAGGCCGTCGAGTTCGATGGCGATGTTGGCACACATGAAGGCCACCGACTGACGATGGGCAATGGGCTCGCCGAAGGCCTGGCGTTCCTTGATGTAGGGCACCACATAGTCCAGGACGGCGTGTGAGGTGCCGACGGCCAGCGCCGCCCAGCCCAGCCGGGACAGGGCGATGGCCTGGGAGTAATCCTCGTCGGCGGCCTCGTCTTCGCCCAGCCGTGCGCTCAGGGGAACGGACACGTTGGCGAACTCGACCTTGCCGAGGGCGGCCGCCCGAATACCCATGCTGGGATCGGCGGTCACCGTGACGCCCTTGCTCGCGGCCTCGACGATGAACATGGCCGGTTTGCCGTTCAATTGTGCTGCCACGATGAACAATTCGGCATCGGCGGCGGCGGGAACCAGCGACTTGACGCCGTCGATGCGGTAACCGCTGGGCGTGCGGACCGCGGTGGTCTTCAGTGCCGTGGGGTCGAACAACGCCCGCGGCTCGGTGATCGCCAGACATGCCTGCGGGACATTCTCCCCGGCGAATTCCTTGAGGTAGGTGGCCTGCTGGTCGGCGCTGCCCCAGTGGGTGAGGGCCGACGCAACGCCGCTGGGCGCCAGGATCGGCAGCGCCAAACCCATGTCGCCGTAGGCCAATGCCTCGGCGACGAGCGCGTTGGTGACCGTGGCGCGGTGGGCGGCGATCCCGTCGAAATCCTCCGGGATGTTGATCGCCGTGACTCCGAGTTCGGCGGCCTTGGCCACCAGGTCCTTGGGATATGCGGCGGCGTCGTCGGCATCACGGGCGGCCGGGCGCAGGATCTCCTCGGCGAACTCGTTGACCGTTTCGACGATCATCTTCTGCTCGTCGTCCGGGGTGAGGTCAAAATAGTTGGCGCCGCTGGCCTTCAGTCGGGTCGGTGGCTTCCCGAGGCCCTGGATGCGCTTGAACTGACGGGTCGAAGCGCCGGCTGCCGAGAACGCCGTCTTGACTCCGAGTCGCAGCCCGCGGTTGAGAGGGTCGCGCAGGTTGTAGCGATCCAGGAATTCCTGTCCCACCAGCGGAGTGATGAGTGCCAGGCCGATGTCGGTGACGGTGCGCTTGTGCTTCTGCAGCCCTACTCCGGATTCAGACCGGGCGGGAAGAGTGTTGGTCATATCAGCAGCCTCAATGTTGGGGACCGATGAACCGTATCTTACTCCAGAGTAAGGTACGGCGACCCTGTTAGCTAGTTCACATTTGCGTGAACCGCCGCAACACCTGCTCGTGCAAGAGCCCGTTGGTGGCCACCGCGCTGCCGCCGTGGGGGCCGGGTTCGCCGGCCAGATTGGTGAAGGTGCCGCCGGCCTCGCGGATCAAGATGTCCAGCGGAGCCAGGTCCCAGAGGTTGACCTCCGGTTCGGCCGTGATGTCGACAGCGCCCTCGGCGAGAAGGCAGTACGACCAGAAATCGCCGTAGGCCCGGACCCGCCATACGTCGTCCAGCAGTGCCAGGAACTGGCTGCGTTGCTCACCCCAGCCCACCAGATCGGAGTACGACACGCTGGCCGAATTCAGTTCGGAGACCCCGGACACCGAGATCTGCCGTGTCTGACCGCCGAACGAGGTGAAGGCCCCCTGTCCCGTTGCCGCCCACCAGCGCCGGCCCAGTGCCGGGGCGCTGATCACCCCGACGGTGGGCACACCGTCGTCGAGGAGGGCGATGAGTGTGCACCAGACCGGCACTCGGCGGACGAAGTTCTTGGTGCCGTCGATCGGGTCGAGAACCCACTGCCGTCCGGTGAAAGTCGGTGTGCCGCCGAACTCTTCGCCGAAGACCAGATCGTCGGGCCGGGCCTGCTGCAATAGATTGCGCAGTTCGGTTTCGGCGGAACGGTCGGCATCGGTGACCGGGGTCAGATCGGGTTTGGTGTCGATCCGCAGGTCCTGCGCACCGTAGCGGTCCATCGTCACGACGTCTGCTCGGTCGGCCAGTTGGAGGGCCAAGACGAGATCATCGTCAGTGGCTTGGTTGGTGGCGGTGGTGTTCGAGGCGGCATCGTGGCTCATGGCAGCAGTCCTACCATGGCGGTGTGTGGGAATTCGCGATGATATTGCTCCTGGTCGGCGCACTTGCTCTGGTGATCGGACCCCGGTTGATGAAGCGGGGTCCACGTCCGGGGCAACCGTTGGCGGAGGGCACCCTGCTGGTGACAGGTGTGAGCCCCCGGCCCGATGGCGTGGACGGCGAACAGTTCGTCACGATCACCGGTGTCATCAACGGGCCCACGGTCAACGAGCACGTGGTTTATCAGCAGATGGCTGTCGACGTGAATCGATGGCCGACGATGGGGCAACTGTTCCCGGTGATCTACTCCCCGAAGAACCCCGACAAGTGGAACTTCGCGCCGGGGGACTCGCCCCCGCCGCCTCCGGCCGCACCGCCACCGCCGTACGCGCCGCCCGGGCCCGGGACGTAAGCGCCGAGACCGACGAAATTCCGAACCGCTCTCGAACTTTCGGGCGCCGAACCCTGGCCTGATCTCCTTCGCCTGGCTCGTTCCTCGCCAGCCTCGGCCTCAGGCCGGCGTCGGTTTGGGCGTAGATGCCTCAGCCGTGCCCGATCTTCAACAGCTCCGCCACACTCGACAACTTCACCCGCGGGCGGCCGTGCGGTTCACCGGCAGTGCGCTCGTGCGCGTCGATCAACCGCCAGTGATCATCGGTGACGAGCTTGGGTTGCCGCGACAGCAGCCACTGCACCAACTCATCGCTGTAGTCCGCCGGGCGGTCAGCCAATGTCGCGCCGGCGAGGTTCTCCAGCAGGGTGTTGACGGTCTCCTGCGAGTCCTTCTTGTTGCTGCCGATCACCCCTGACGGCCCGCGCTTGATCCACCCGACCACATATTCGTTCGCGCGGCCGGACACCTGTCCGCGGTCGTGGGGGATGGTGCCGGTCTTGTCGTCGAACGGCAGGCCAGGCGTCGCCACACCGCGATAACCGACCGCACGCACCACCAGTTGCGCCGGCAGCTCCTCACGCTCACCGGTGTCCTTGGCGACAATGCGGCCGGCGTCGTCGACGAGCTCGTTGCGGCCCAGCACCACCGACTCCACGTGATCGGTGCCGCGGATCTCGATGGGAGAGGTGCGGAACCGGAACACGATCCGCCGGTGTCCGGGTGTGGTGGGCCGGTCGATGAACCCACGCAGCACTTTGATGTTCTGTTTGACGGTCTTGCTCGCGGCCTCCAGATCGGCGTCGGTGATGCCGGAGAAATCGTCGGCATCGACGATCACGTCGACGTCCTCGAGGCCTTCCAGATCGTTGAGCTCACGCAGTTCCACGGTGGTGAAGGTGGCTTGCAACGGACCGCGGCGGCCGATCACCACCACCTCTTCGACGCCGCGCCCATGCAACGACTTCAACGCGTGGTCGGCGATGTCGGTGACCGCCAGCGCCGACGGGTCGGTCACCAGAACCCGGGCCACGTCCAGCGCCACGTTGCCGTTACCGACCACGATCGCGCGCCCACCGGTCAGATCCGGCGTCTTCTCCTCGAAATGCGGGTGGGCGTTGTACCACCCCACGAAATCAACCGCCGCCACGCTGCCCGGCAGGTCCTCACCGGGAATGTTCAGCGGCCGATCGGACTGCGCTCCCACCGCGTAGACCACCGCGTCGTAACGCGCGGCGAGTTCGTCGGCCTGGATCTGATCGCCGATGGTGACGTTTCCGAAGAACCGGAACCGGTCATCGTCGGAGATCTTGTCGAACTGCGCGCTGATCGACTTGATCTTCGGATGGTCCGGTGCCACCCCGGAGCGCACCAGCCCCCACGGCGTCGGCAGCATCTCGAGCATGTCCACTCGAACGTCGACGTCGTCCGCTTTCAACAACGACGCGGCGGCGAAGAAGCCGGAGGGTCCTGAGCCGACGATCGCCACGTGGAAAGGGCGGGTCTCTGACATAGCGCGACGCTTCCTGTCCGTACCCGTCGTCGCGCAAAGGGGCTGTTCGCGCTCAACACGGGGCCTGGGCCTGCCGCGCACACCAACATGACCGGTCTGTGGGCTGGACCGGACGGGCTGAGTCGGTCGCGCGGTGTTCATGTGCGGTTACAGATCCGATGTTAAACGTCACAGCCCTGAGCCGCCGGTAGTCACGGTGAACCGGCACGCCGGTAACCTGGACATCCGTGGACCTCGACCGGCAAGAACAGATCAGTGCACTCGACACCACCTTGACGACTGTGGAGCGGGTGCTCGATATCGAGGCGCTGCGCGGCCGCATCGACAAACTCGAGCACGAGGCGTCGGACCCCAACCTCTGGGACGACCAGACGCGCGCCCAGAAGGTGACCAGCGAGCTGTCCCACGCCCAGAACGAACTGCGCCGCGTCGAGGGCCTGCGGCAGCGGCTCGACGACCTGCCGGTGCTCTATGAGCTGGCGGCAGAGGAGGAAGGGCAGGACGCCGAGAACGCCACAGCCGAGGCGGACGCCGAACTCACGAAACTCCGTGAGGACATCGAGGCGATGGAAGTCCGCACGCTGCTGTCGGGAGAGTACGACGAGCGCGAAGCCGTGGTGACCATCCGATCCGGCGCGGGTGGTGTCGACGCCGCCGACTGGGCCGAGATGCTGATGCGGATGTACATCCGCTGGGCGGAGAAACACAATTACGGTGTCGAGGTCTTCGACACCTCCTACGCCGAAGAGGCCGGCATCAAGAGCGCGACATTCGCCGTCCACGCTCCGTATGCCTACGGAACGCTGTCGGTGGAGCAGGGCACCCACCGGCTGGTGCGCATCAGCCCCTTCGACAACCAGAGCCGGCGCCAGACGTCGTTCGCCGACGTCGAGGTGCTGCCGGTGGTGGAGACCACCGACCACATCGACATCCCCGAAGGCGATATCCGCGTCGACGTCTACCGCTCCAGTGGCCCGGGCGGACAGTCGGTGAACACCACCGACTCGGCCGTGCGCCTCACGCACATTCCCACCGGCATCGTCGTGACCTGTCAGAACGAGAAATCGCAGCTGCAGAACAAGGTCTCCGCCATGCGCGTCCTGCAGGCCAAGCTGCTGGAACGCAAGCGCTTGGAGGAACGCGCCGAGATGGACGCCCTCAAGGGCGACGGCGGCAGCTCCTGGGGCAACCAGATGCGCTCCTACGTGCTGCACCCCTATCAGATGGTCAAAGACCTGCGTAACGAGTACGAAGTCGGAAACCCCGCGGCGGTGCTCGACGGTGACATCGACGGTTTCCTGGAGGCGGGAATCCGCTGGCGTAACAGAAAAGATGACGAGTAACCCCGTGTCAGGAGTGCCGGACCACAACCTCACCACCCTGGCCTTCGACTGGTCAGGGCGCTGGCACGGTTTCTGGACCGGGAACATCGGCGAATGGATCCTCAGCCGGGGCCTGCGGATCCTCATGCTCGTCATCGCGGCGGTACTGATCGCCCGGTTCGTCAACTGGGCGGCGCAGAAGGTCACCCGCCGTATCGACGCGGACTTCCAGGAAAGTGACGCGCTGGTCCGCAGCGAGACGGCCAAACACCGTCAGGCGGTGGCGTCCGTCATCTCGTGGGTGACCATCGCGCTGGTGTTCGTCGTGATGATCGTCGAGATCACCTCGATCATCAACATCCCGATCGGCTCGCTGGTCGCCCCGGCCGCGGTATTGGGCGCGGCACTGGGTTTCGGTGCGCAGCGCATCGTGCAGGACCTGCTGTCGGGGTTCTTCATCATCACCGAGAAGCAGTACGGCTTCGGTGACCTGGTGACACTGACGCTGGGTTCGGCCAACGACGCGACCGGCACCGTCGAAGACGTCACCTTGCGCGTCACCAAGCTGCGCACCAGCGACGGCGAGGTGTTCACCATCCCCAACGGCCAGATCATGAAGTCGCTCAACCTGTCCAAGGACTGGGCGCGCGCCGTGGTCGACGTACCGGTGCCTACCAGCGCCGACCTGAACAAGGTCAACGAGTTGTTGCACGCGGTGTGCGAGAACGCCATGAAAGATCCCGGCATGAGGGAGCTGTTGCTCGATGCACCCCAGTTGATGGGCGTCGAGAGCATCGAGCTCGACAATGTGAACCTGCGGATGGTGGCCCGCACGCTGCCCGGTAAGCAGTTCGAGGTGGGCCGCCGGCTGCGCCTGCTCGTGGTGGCGGCGCTGGGCCGCGCCGGCATCGTCACACCCACCGAAGCCATGCCGATGGTCGGCGCCATCGTGCACCCGGCGACCTCGGGTGGCGCCGAAGAGGAAACACAAGGACCCACGAGTCAACGATGAAGCTCACCCTGCGCACCAAGAAGAGCGACACCCGCGGCTGGCCCGGCTACATCCTGGGCGGCCGGATGCGGACGTCGACGCTGGGGCTGATCGTGGCCTTCTTCGTGACCGCCTGGTTGTACGACACCTACCAGCCGCCGCCAGCACCCCCTGAGACGGCGCCGGCCGGCCAGATCGTGCCACCCGGGTTCGTGCCCGACCCCGAGTACACCTGGGTTCCGCGCACGTCGGTGCGCGAGTATCCGACCACGACGACGCCCCGCACGACGACATCGACGCCCACCACGACGACCACCACCGAGCCGCCGGTGACGACGACGGAGCCGTCGCCCACCACGACGACGCCGACCACGACGACGCAGAACCCGTTCCTGCCGACGCCGCCGACACCGCAGACGACGCCCACCACAGCCCCGACCCCGGAGCCGGGTCCGCCGCCGGTTCCGCCGATCCCCGGGTTCTGATCACCACAGGGGCGGTTCGGTCGTTTGCTGAGGTGGGACCGCTACACTGGCGTGCCGTGATGATCACCCTCGACAACGTGACGAAGCAGTACAAGCAGTCGGCGCGACCCGCGCTCGACAACGTCAGCGTCAAGATCGACAAGGGTGAGTTCGTCTTCTTGATCGGGCCGTCGGGCTCCGGCAAATCCACCTTCATGCGGCTGCTGCTGGCCGAAGAGCACCCCAGTTCGGGTGATATTCGTGTTTCCAAATTCCACGTCAACAAGCTCGCCGGCCGTCATGTGCCGAGCTTGCGGCAGGTGCTGGGGTGCGTGTTCCAGGACTTCAGGTTGCTGCAGCAGAAGACGGTGTTCGAGAACGTCGCCTTCGCGCTCGAGGTGATCGGTAAACGGGCCGACACCATCAACCGGGTGGTTCCCGAAGTGCTGGAGATGGTGGGGTTGTCCGGAAAGGCGAACCGGCTGCCGGCTGAACTCTCCGGCGGGGAGCAGCAGCGGGTGGCGATCGCCCGTGCCTTCGTCAACCGGCCGCTGGTGCTGCTGGCCGACGAGCCCACCGGGAACCTGGACCCCGAAACCAGCAAGGACATCATGGATCTGCTCGAGCGGATCAACCGCACCGGAACCACGGTGCTGATGGCTACCCATGACCACCACATCGTTGACTCGATGCGCCAGCGCGTCGTCGAGCTGTCGCTGGGCCGACTGGTCCGCGACGAGCAGCGCGGCGTTTACGGAATGGATCGTTAAGTGCGCTTTGGCTTCCTGATCAACGAGGTCGTGACCGGGCTTCGTCGCAACGTCACCATGACGATCGCGATGATCCTGACCACCGCGATCTCGATCGGCCTGTTCGGCGGAGGTTTGTTGGTGCTGCGGCTGGCCGACCAGTCGCGCAACATCTACCTGGACCGCGTCGAGACCCAGGTGTTCCTCACCGACGACATCTCGGCCAATGAC
The DNA here is from genome assembly GCF_057656995.1 of Mycobacterium sp. Soil_C_30. Taxonomy (NCBI): domain Bacteria; kingdom Bacillati; phylum Actinomycetota; class Actinomycetes; order Mycobacteriales; family Mycobacteriaceae; genus Mycobacterium; species Mycobacterium sp. Soil_C_30. Next base: position 58,119 of record NZ_JBDGJH010000002.1, read on the forward strand.
CTGACCTGTGATTCCGAGCCGTGCCAGGCGCTGCGGGAAACCATCGAATCACGCGATGACGTGAGCTCCGTGCGGTTCCTCAACCGCGACGACGCCTACGAGGACGCTGTCCGCCGGGTGCCGCAGTACCGCGACGTGGCCAGTAAGGACGCCTTCCCGGCGTCGTTCATCGTGAAGCTGGACAACCCCGAACAGCACGCCGACTTCGACGCGGCGATGGTGGGCCAACCCGGTGTCCGAAGCGTGCTCAACCAGAAGGAGCTGATCGACCGGCTGTTCGCCGTGCTCGACGGCCTCTCGAGCGCGGCGTTCGCCGTGGCCCTGGTGCAAGCCGTCGGTGCGGTGTTGTTGATCGCCAACATGGTTCAAGTGGCGGCGTACACCCGCAGAACCGAGATCGGCATCATGCGTTTGGTCGGCGCCAGTCGTTGGTATACCCAGCTGCCGTTCCTATTGGAGGCGGTGATCGCGGCCACCCTTGGTGTGATCATCGCCGTGTTGGGATTGATCATGGTGCGCGCGTGGTTCCTGGAGAGCGCACTCGATCAGTTCTATCAAGCCAATCTCATCGCGCGCATCGACTACGCCGACATCCTGTACATCTCACCGATACTCTTCGCGCTGGGAGTATTGATGTCCGGTATCACGGGGTACGTCACGTTGCGCCTCTACGTACGCAGGTAATACATGGCCAAAACAGGATCAGCGAAGAAGATCGTCGACAAGCGGAACAACCAGATCGTCGCGACCAACCGCAAGGCCCGGCACAACTACACGATCCTCGACACCTTCGAGTGCGGCGTGGTGCTGCAGGGCACCGAGGTCAAGAGCCTGCGTGAAGGTCAGGCCTCGCTCGCCGATGCCTTCGCCACCGTCGACGACGGCGAGGTGTGGCTGCGCAACGTCCACATCCCCGAATATCACCTGGGGACCTGGACCAACCACGCGACGCGACGCAACCGCAAACTGCTGCTGCACCGCAACGAGATCGACAACCTGACGGGCAAGATCCGCGACGGCAACCTGACGTTGGTGCCGCTGTCGATCTATTTCCTGGACGGAAAGGTGAAAGTCGAGCTGGCGTTGGCCCGCGGCAAGCAGGCCCACGACAAGCGCCAGGACATGGCCAAGCGCGACGCCCAACGCGAGATCAGCCGTGAGATGGGTCGCCGCGTCAAGGGTATGCGCTGACGGGGATCCTCTTCGCGCTGCTGTCGGCGCTGAGCTACGGCATCAGCGATTTCGTCGGCGGTGTGGCGTCTCGCCGGATCGCCGCGCTGCGCATCGTGATCGTCTCCTACCCGGTGGCCATGGTGCTGCTGATGGTGGCAGCGTCGGTGGTCGGTGGGGACATCTCCAGGAGCGCCGTGCTCTGGGGTGCGCTGTGTGGGGTCAGCCAAGCCTTCGGGGTGTGGTGGTTCTACGCCGCGCTCGGGTCCGGGCCCATCTCGGTGGTGTCGCCGTTGACGGCCATCCTGGTGGCCGGTGTGCCCGTGGCGGTGGGGCTCGCGCTGGGGGAGCGGCCCGAGCTGCTGGCGTGTGCGGGCATCGTGATCGCATTGGTCGCGGTGTTCCTGGTCAGCCGCGACGCCACCGATTCCGACACCACCGTGCACCGCTTCACCCCGATGGTGGCCTGGCTGACCGTCGGATCCGGGCTGGCGTTCGGACTGAATTTCGTCCTGATCGACCAGGCTCCCCCCGAGGCGGGCCTGTGGCCGCTGGTGTTCGCGCGTATCTCTGCGACGGTCCTGGTGGTGGTGATCGCCGCACTCCTGCGCACGCTCGTCCGGCCGTCGGGTGTGCCACTGAAACTCGCGTTGTTGGCCGGAGTCCTCGACACCGTCGCCAATGTGGCGATGTTGCTGGCCTTGCATGCGTCGCTGCTGTCGCTGGCCGGTGTGTTGATCTCGCTGTACCCGGCGGCGACCGTGCTGTTGGCCATCGTGGTGCTCAAGGAACGTGTCACCGGCACACAAGTGGCCGGCATGGTGCTGGCGCTGGCCGCGGTCGCGATGATCGCCACCGGGTGAAAACGTAGGATCTCCCATGGCTACGGGCGAGATCCGGGAAGGGTGACAGTGGCGCAGGACGCGTTGATCAGAGAGCTTGCGGCGGCCGTGGAACGCAGCCCCGAAGTGCTGTCGCTGCGTCTGCATCTCGCCGAACTGCTGTTGCAGGACGGCAGGGCCACCGAGGCGCTGGGCCACTGCAGCACGGCGTTGACCCGGGATCCCGGCAACACCGAAGCACTGGCTCTGCTGCAACGCTGTAGCGCCGCGCTGAGCGGACCGCAGGCCCCGGCCGATGACTTCAACTGGTCGGCCGCGGAGGAAGAGGTGGCCGACATCATCGGTCCCGCCTTCGTCGAATCCGAAGAGCTGCCATCGGCAGTCGGCGACGGAGACTACGACGCGGTGCAGCGCAGCACCGTCCGCCTCGACGACGTCGCCGGCATGCCCGAAGTCAAGACTCAGTTGGAGTTGTCGCTGCTGGGGCCGTTGCGCAATCCCGAGCTGCTGAAGGCCTACAACATCTCCACTCGCGGTGGGCTGCTGCTGTACGGCCCTCCGGGCTGCGGCAAGACCTTCGTGGCCAAGGCGGTGTCCGGCGAACTGGGCGCCAATTTCCTGCCGGTCGGCATCACCGACGTGATGCATCACTACTTCGGTGACAGCGAACGCGCGTTGCACGAGATCTTCGAGACGGCCCGCCGCAACGCCCCATGCGTGCTGTTCTTCGACGAAATCGACGCATTGGGTCAGCGGCGCTCCGCCACCGGTCTCAATTCGGCACTGCGGGTGGTGGTCAACACCCTGCTGGCGGAGATGGACTCGGCGACATCGTCGAATGAGGGGGTGTACATCCTGGGCGCGACGAACATGCCCTGGGATGTCGATCCTGCGCTGCGCCGGCCCGGGCGGTTCGACCGGATGATCTTCGTGGGACTGCCCGACACCGAAGCACGCACCGCCATCGTGCGAAGTCACTTGCGTGACCGGCCCGTCGAGGGAATCGACCTCGGCAAGATCGCCTCGCGCACCGACGGACTCTCGGGGGCGGACCTGGCCCACCTGTGCGAAGCGGCAACACAACTCGCGATGGCGGATTCGCTGCGCCGCGGACAGGTGCGCCCGGTGACCATGGCCGATGTCGACGCCGCGCTGGCACACATCCGGCCCAGCACGGGCCCGTGGTTCGAAGCCGCCCGCAACGTGGTCGAATTCGGCAACAGTGACGGCACTTACGACGATCTGGCGAAAGTGTTGCGGCGTAGGAAGAATCGTTGACGTCTGTTGCGGACGCGCTCGGTCACGCGCGCGTCTACGCCTCTGGCGGCAACTTCTCCAGAGCTGTCGAGATCCTCGGCGCGGCGCTGCAGACCCACCCGGAGGACCCGGCGCTGCTGGTCGCCATGGCGCGCGCCCGGTTGGGTCTCGGTGAATCCGGGGCCGCGGCGGCCAACGCGCATGCCGCCCTGGCACACGCTCCCGATAACGCGGATGCGATGCGCGTGTACGCCGTCGCGCTCGACAGCCTGGGCCGTCGGGACGACGCCTTGTCCGTCGCTTACCGTGCAGTGCAGGCCGATTCGCAGAATCACCTCACCCACTACACCTATGCGACGTTGCTGCTGAACGCGGGTCATCCGGCACAGGCCCTGACGGCGGTCGGTGAAGCGGTGCGGCTGGAACCGTCCGATGCCGAGAATCACTTCCTGGCCGCGCGCATCCTGAACCAGCTGGGCCGGATCCCGGAATCGACTGCCGCCTACCAGGAGACGCTGCGCCTGGACCCGGAGCATGCCGAGGCTGCGCACAACATCGCCGTGAACCGGCTCAACCGCGGGCAGTGGACCCGGGCCCTCGACGGATTTCTCGGTGCTGCACGCATGGATCCTTCTCTCGGACAACATGTTCGCCGCAACGTCGGCATCGCGTTGATCCGTCCGCTGAGGTGGACGACTCTGGTGGCGCTGCTGCTGAGCTACTTCGCGATCCTGTGCCACCAGCACACCTCCGTTCTCGTCCCGCGCGTCACCACCGCCGTGGCGATCGCGGTGTTGGTGGGGTTGTTGGTGTGGGTGCTGCGACTGGTGCCCCGGGCCGCTCGGCGGTCGGTGCTGCGCGGGCACCCGATGCTCGCGGTGCGCGCAGGGTTGGCGGTGTCGGCCGTGCTGGTCGGGGCGATCAGTGTGGTGGGGGTGGTGCCGGCGGTCTCGCTACCGGCTGCGGTCGTGCTCCTGCTCAGCGCGGTGGTGATGACCGTCGTGGGCTGGTTGTCGGGAACCTGACCGGCATCGGCGAATCGGCCCGGCGTCACCGCCGTTCTGGATAGCATCGCGGCATGTCCAGCCCCGTTCGCCCCGTCACCACACTCGACCGAAACGACGTTCTGTCAGGTCTTTTCGCGTCCTGGGAGGCCATCGAACGATTGATGACCGGGTTGCCCTCAGAACGGTGGAACGCCGCGACCGCGCTGCCCGGGTGGCGGGTGCACGACGTGGTGAGCCACGTGATCGGAACGGAGTCGATGCTGGCCGGGGTTCCCACCCCCGAACCCGACTGCGATGTGTCCGCGCTGGATCACGTGCGCAACGACATCGGCGCGCTCAATGAGTGCTGGGTGCGGTATCTGCGCAGCGAGACGCCCGACGACATGCTCGCCCGCTTGGGTGATGTGACTGCCGAGCGCACCACCATGCTGACCAACATGACCGACGACGCCTGGAACGCCGTCACCATGACACCCGCCGGCCCGGAAAGTTACGGCCGGTTCATGCGTATCCGGACCTTCGACTGCTGGATGCATCAGCAGGACATCCGGGAGGCGTTGCGCCTACCGGCATCCGAGGCCGAACTGAGCTGCCCGTCGGCGCGGCTGGCGCTCGACGAGCTGACGGCCAGCATGGGGTTCGTCGTGGCTAAGCGCGGTGGAGCGCCCGCCGGCTCCCGGATCGGCCTCGAACTCACCGGTCCGCTGGCCCGCACCATTCGGGTGGCCGTCGACGGGCGTGCTGTGGTGGTCGACGACTTCGGTGGTGCGGAGCCCACCACGGCGTTACGGCTTGACGGGATCCAGTTCACGCGGCTGTGCGGAGGCCGGCCGGCCTCCGCCGCCGGTGTCGAGATCCGCGGCGATCGCGAAGTCGGTCAGCGGATCCTCGAGAACCTGGCTTACGTGATCTAACCAATCGGTTCCGGCATCGGCACCGTGCGGTACTGGCAGGTGATGCTGCGTCCGGTGGCGGGATCGGCGAGCTCGACCTTCCACGCGTCGGCGAATTGATCCACCCCGGCCACCATGATGATGGTTCCCGACAGCAGCACGGTGTTGGGCCGAAACAGGCCGCGTTCCTTGAGGATTCCGATCCAGTACTGGGGCGCCAGCAGATCGCCGACAGTGCCGGACTGGATCAGGGTTTCCTCGGTGCCGACCCACGCTTTGAGCGTGATGTCGTCGAGCCGGTCGGCGATCTCGGACAGGCGCCACGCCTGCTTGCCCACGACATCGGGGGCCGCGTTCTTGCTCCACGCCACGCTGTGGGTTTCCAGTTCGCGGTCGGTGTGATCGCACGCGACGGTGAGGAGGACGTTGTCCTCAGATGCGGGGGCCTCGGGGTCGCCGCCGATGACCAGCGCCCACTCGGCCTCGCCGGAGGTGCGGCCATGTTGTGTGTAAACAGTGTCGGTCTGCTGTGCCAAGTAGGGCGAGACGGGGTACAGCGCAGGAATGACGGACGGTGCGGGAACGCCGAGTTCGGCGAGTTCGGCGATGTGGGCGGCGACCTCCTCCTGGTTACGGCCTGCATATCCGGCGTTGAGCACGGTGGTCGGCTCGACCGTCACTTCGGATCCGTCGGGCAGTTCGAACGTCAGCATCGGGCTTGCTCCTCCTCGTAAATTCTGCGTTTCCGCCTTGACCATGCGTCCGCATACATGTTGTATACGAGAAGTATGGTACGTCACACGAGCCGTCGACGCGCGGCCCGCACAAGAAGAGGATTGGTTCGATGACGGCGCATGTAGCCGATAGAAAGAGCCTGACCAAGGCTTTTGCCGCCAGCCTCACCGGCACGGCCCTCGAGTGGTACGACTTCGCCGTCTACTCGGCCGCCGCGGCACTGGTGTTCCCGGTGGTGTTCTTCCCAGAAAGTGACCCGCTGACCGGGACCCTGCTGGCCTTTTCCACCTACGCCGTCGGCTACGTGGCGCGTCCCATCGGTGGGTTCGTGTTCGGCCGCCTGGGCGACATCATCGGTCGCAAGCAGCTGCTGGTGATCACGCTGCTCCTGATCGGTGTCACGACCTTCCTCATCGGCCTCATCCCGAGCTACGCCTCGATCGGCATCGCCGCGCCGATCCTCCTGGTGGCCATGCGATTCGCCCAGGGGGTGGCCGTCGGCGGCGAATGGGGTGGTGCGGTCCTGCTCTCCAGTGAGTACGGCGACCCCAGGCGGCGCGGCTTCTGGGCTTCGGCTGCCCAGGTGGGTCCGCCCGCCGGCAACCTGCTGGCCAACGGCGCCCTCGCCGGCCTGACCCTGGCGTTCTCCGAGGAGCAGTTCGAGGATTGGGGCTGGCGGCTGGCGTTCCTGCTGTCGGCGGTGCTGATCGGCTTCGGGTTGTGGATCCGTCTCAAGCTCGAGGACACCCCGGTGTTCAAGGCGCTGCAGGAAAGCGGCGACCGCCCGGAGGCGCCCATCCGCGACGTCTTCAAAACTCAGACCCGCCCGCTGATCGCGGCCATCCTCAGCCGCATCGCGCCCGACGTGATGTACGCGCTGTTCACCGTCTTCTCCATCACCTACGGCACCCTGCAGCTCGGCATGGACCGCAGCGAGGTGCTGATCGCGATCCTGATCGGCTCGGCGTGTCAGCTGGGCCTGATCCCGTTGGCCGGCGCGGTGTCCGACCGGATCAACCGCCGCCTGGTCTACGGCGTGGCCGCCGTCGGTGGGGTGGTGTGGACGCTGATCTTCTTCCTGCTCATCGACACCGGCTCATTCCCGCTGCTGGTGCTCGGCGTTGTGGTGGGCCTGGCGTTCCACTCGTTCATGTACGGACCGCAGGCGGCCTTCGTCACCGAGCAGTTCACCGTGCCGCTGCGCTCCACCGGTGCGTCACTGGCCTACACCATCGCCGGTGTCTTCGGTGGTGCCGTGGCCCCGCTGCTGTTCACCTACCTGCTGGACGCGACCGGCAGCTGGCCGGCGATTCTCGGCTACATCGCCGTGGTGGGTGTGCTGACCGTCATCGGTCTGCTGCTGGGCCGCAACCCGGACAGCACCGAAGAGGAGCACTACCGCGAGATCGCCGAAAGTGCTACGCCCGCAACAAGATCTGCAGAGTGATACCCAGGTGATCCTCGATGGCGCGGTGCGCGAGTTGCTCGTCCCCTCCGGCGAGCGCCTCCACGATGGCGCGGTGCTCGGTGCAGACGTCGCGCCGGCGGTCGCGACCGTGCAGCAGCGCGGTCAAACCGACCCGCAGCTGCCGCGCCCGCAGGCCGGCGTAGGTACGGGACAGCAGCTCACTGCCCGCGGCGTCGATGAGGATCTGATGGAACCGGGTGTCGAGTTCGATGAACTGATGCCCGGCTCCCTCGGCGTCGGACGCGCAGATCTCCTGCTGGCCGGCCAGTGTGCTCTCCATGGCGGCGACCGGCGTGGTGCCGGCCTTGAGGCAGGTCGAGGCGGCGTGACGTTCCAGCGCGCCGCGCAGATCCATCAGCTCGCCGATCTGGCGGCCCGACATGGCCGGCACGTACACCCCGCGCTTGGGCACCATCTCGACCAGGCCCTCGGCCTGCAGCATCAGCAGCGCCTCCCGGACCGGTGTGCGGGACACGCCGATCTGGGTGGCCAGCTGCTGCTCGTTGAGGAACGTACCCGTCGCCGCGGGTGAGCTGAGTACCTGATCCCGCACGAACGCATAGGCCCGATCTCGACCCGAAAGGGATTGCATACCAAATGTATACCTCACCCGAAGCCGAACCCGACGCTTCTCGCCCGGCCGCCCTACGGCTCAGTTTGGCGCAGCTGACCAGCGGCATCGACCCCGGCGCCAACCTGAAGGCCGTCGAAACCTACACCGCACAGGCCGCTGCCGCCGACGCGTCCCTGGTCATCTTCCCCGAAGCCATGATGCGTCGCTTCGGGGCGCCGCTGGCCGAAATCGCCGAGCCGCTCGGCGGGCCATGGGCCAACGGCGTCCGCGCCATCGCCCAACGCCACGGCGTTGTGATCGTCGCCGGCATGTTCACCCCGTCCAGCGACGGACGCGTGTACAACACGCTGCTGATCACGGGTCCGGGAGTCGAGGCCCACTACCACAAGATCCATCTCTACGATGCCTTCGGCTTCGCCGAATCCGACACCGTCGCACCGGGTTCCGACCCTGTGACGATCGACATCGCCGGAACCACGGTGGGCTTTGCCACCTGCTATGACCTCCGTTTCCCGGCGTTGTTCCAGAAGCTCGGCGATCAGGGCGCCCAAGTGGTGGCCGTGGCCGCGTCCTGGGGGGCCGGCCCGCGCAAAGCCGAGCAGTGGTCGTTGCTGGCCCAGGCCCGGGCGCTGGACTCGACGGCGTACATCGCCGCCTGCGATCAAGCCGACCCGGCCGCCTCGGGCGAGACCGTCAGCGGAACCGCCCCGCTGGGCGTCGGCCACAGCATCGTGTGCTCACCGACCGGCGAGGTGATCGCGGCGCTGGGGGCCGCACCCGACCTGCTGACCGTGGATCTGGACCTGACCCGCGTTCCCGACGTACGCGCCCAGCTACCGGTGCTGGCCAACCGGCGCGCGTTCGCCTGAGGCGCGGAACAATAAATGGCTGGCCCACGTTGAACACCCCGGTATAGTTAATCTTTCCTGCTGAAAGTCAGCAGGGATGCGAGGGGCTGAACGGTTTCGACTTCGCGCATCGAATCAAGGGAAGCGTGCCGGTGCAGACAACTGACCACCGTAAGCGTCGTTGTAACCAATTAAGCGCCGATTCCAATCAGCGCGATTACGCTCTCGCTGCCTAAGCGAAGCTAATCCGTCAGACCGGGAGGGCCCTCGGCCCGGACCCTGGCGTCATCTAGAGGGACAAACCCATACGTCCGGTCGCGGGACGTACGGGGACATCAAACAGCGACTGGGATCGTCATCTCGGCTTGTTCACGTGACTGAGAGATCCGAGTAGAGACACAGTGAACTGCGCACGGAGAAGTCTTGAGGGAATGCCGTAGGACCCGGGTTCGATTCCCGGCAGCTCCACCGAAAACCGCAGGTCAGGCCCCCCAGAAATGGGGGGCCTTTCTTGTGTCACGAGCATGTCAGTCCCGCCGCGGGTCGATCAGCGTGATCCCGACGGGAGCCGACGACTCGAACGACGGCAACCGTCGCGCCCCCTCGTTGAGCCCGACCACCCGCTCCACCAGGTCCTGGGGTCGCAGCGCACCGGCTTCGACCTGGCTCAGCATCGCGGGATAGTCCACCGCGGCCATCCCGTGGCTGCCGAGCACATCCAGCTCCCAGGCGATCACGCGGTCCATCGGCACCGCGGGGTGGCCGTCGACGCTCGGCAGCAGACCGACCTGAATGTGGCGACCCCGCCGGCGCAGACTGTGGATGGCATCTGCGCACGCGGCCGCGGTGCCCACGGCGTCGACGGCGACATGGCTGCCACCGCCGGTGAGCTCGTGCACCACGGCGGCGACGTTCTCCTCGGCACCCACGGTGTGCTCGGCACCCAGTCTGCGGGCCAGCTCGAGCGCGGCGGGGGTGCGGTCCACGGCGATCACCCTGGCGCCGGCGGCGGCCGCGATCTGCACGGCGCTGAGCCCCACGCCCCCCACCCCGATGATCGTCACCCACTCCTCGGGACGCAGCTTCGCGCGCGCGATCAGGGCCCGGTATGAGGTCGCGAACCGGCACCCCAGCGCGGCGGCGGCAGCATCCTCGACTGCCTCCGGGACTGCCACCAGATTGGTGTCGGCAGCGTGCAGCGCCACGTATTCGGCGAACGATCCCCAGTGGGTGAAGCCCGGTTGCGTCTGGTCCGGGCAGACCTGCGCCTGGCCGGTCCGGCACCACGAACACACCCCGCAGCCGCAGATGAACGGCGAGGTCACGCGATCGCCGACGCTCCACCGCTGCACGTCGGCGCCGACCGCCGTGATGACGCCGACCAACTCGTGGCCGGGAACGTGGGGGAGTGTCACATCGGTGTCATGTCCGGCCCACGCGTGCCAGTCACTGCGGCACAGGCCGGTGCTGTGCACCTCCACGACGACGCCGCCCGGTGAGGGGCGAGGGTCGGCCACCGGGCGGACGTCGACCGAACCACCGAATTCTTCGATCACTGCAGCGCGCACGCTGCCATGGTCTCAGGACCGGCGCCGCGTCAGCTCCGCAGCATCCGCTGACGCAGATTGGCGAGCGCCGCCACCGGGTGCGGCCGCCGCCGCACCGCGGAACCCGCCAGCGCCCCGCAGAACAACCCCAACAGGAAGATCTGGTGAGGACGACGCTGCTTGCGTCGCCGCGACAGCGCCGACCCGGCGTAGCCGCTCAACGACGCGATCGCGGCGACACCGAGAAGAAGCCAGGCGACGTCCAGAACTCCCACGCCTCGATTGAAACACCCCACCAGTGGGCGGTCGGCGACCGTGATCGAAACGAGTGCGAAGTGTTACGGCCTCACACCGGGTTGAGATTGGCCAGCACTCGATCGGCGATCGCGGCATGGCCGGCATCGCCGACGTGCACACGATCCGGCTCCAGCATCGCCGGATCGATCACCGACGTCGGTCTGATCAGGGAGACGAACTGGCCCCCGACGGCGCGCACCGCATCGCGCACCACCCTGTCGAACGCGAAACGCTCCGGCGTGAGCGCGTCGGGGAACGACGGGCCCACCCCGATGATGCGGGCGCGCGGCAGACGGGAACGCAGTTGCACGTAGAAGTGGCTGACCGCGGCGAACAGTTCGGGTGAGTTCGCGGTGAGGGTGTCCTGATCGTTCTGGCCGCCGGCGACCACCACGATGTCGGGCCGCAAAGCGGTGATCTCGTCGAGTTGGCCGTAGTAGTTGGGGCGGTTCTCGAACGTCTTGAGGTAACCCGTCCCGCCTTCGCCGACGTTGAACTCCAGCCAGCCCATCCGGGAAGCAACCAGTGAGGTCCAGCGCTTGTCCATGGTCGATGCGCCGGAGCCCCATGTGTAGGAGTCGCCGATGAACGCGACCGTCGGATACGAACCCGGTGCGGCCGTGACCTGGTCGGCGAGCTGTACCTGCGCGCCCCCCAGAACACTGAGAACCAGGAGCGCGCCGAGGAGTCTTCGGAGCTTCATCGGGCGTCATCCTGGCAGATCGGGGCCCAGAACGCCGTGCGCCACACACTCTTACAGCACTTGCCCAGTGTGACGTCGGCTGCCAATGTACTCAACGAAGACAAGCAGTGGCCGGCCTTCAGGGAGGGCGTCATGTCAGCTCGCACGATGACAGCTTCGCTTGCGGCGCTGACACTGTTACTGGCCGGCTGCGGCGGTGATCGAGCATCCGCCGCGCCGCCCGCCGGACCATGCGCGATCGTGTCCGAAGGACAAGCCAGCGACACCGGAAACGAGGGCGACGCTTCCGCCCCCGAGGTCGCCACCGGCTACCGCGTGAACATGTCGGCCGTGCACACCAACACCTACGGCGTCGTCACCGCCAACCCGCTGGCCACCCGAGCGGCCTGCGAAGTCCTGCGGGACGGGGGAACCGCCGCTGACGCGCTGGTCACCGCCCAGGCCGTGCTGGGTCTGGTGGAGCCGCAGTCCTCCGGCATCGGCGGTGGGGGATTCCTGCTCTACTACGACGCGGTGTCGGGTCGGGTGCAGGCCTACGACGGACGCGAGACGGCTCCGGCCGCGGCCACGGAGAACTATCTGCGCTGGGTCGACGACGTCGACCGCACCGAACCGAAACCGGATGCGCGCGCCTCGGGGCGCTCCATCGGGGTGCCGGGCGTGGTCCGGATGCTGCAGGACGTGCACGACGAACACGGCAAGACCGGGTGGCGCGAATTGTTCGATCCCGCAATCCGGTTGTCCGACGACGGCTTCGACATCAGCCCCCGGCTGGCCAGCGCGATCGCCGACGCGGCCGCCGAACTCAGAGTCGATCCACAGGCATCCGCGTACTTCCTCAATGCCGACGGCAGCCCCAAGGCCGAGGGCACCCGGCTGACCAACCCCGCCTACGCCAAGACGTTGGGCATCGTGGCGTCCGATGGCGCACCGGGGTTCTACCAAGGTGCGGTGGCCCAGGCCATCGTCGCCGCGGCGGGGGACACGTCGGGCGGCCGGACACCGAGCCTGATCACCACCGACGACCTCGCCGGCTACACCGCCAAGAAGCGGGAAGCGTTGTGCAGCCCGTACCGGGACAAAGAGATCTGCGGCATGCCGCCGCCGTCCTCCGGCGGCATCGCCGTGGCCTCGGCCCTCGGCATCCTGGAACACTTCCCGATGAACCAGCACGCGCCCACCGACATCGACCTCAACGGCGGCCGGCCCGCGGTGATGGGGGTGCACCTGATCTCCGAGGCGGAGCGGCTGGCGTACGCCGACCGCGACAAGTACGTGGCAGACACCGATTTCGTGCCGTTGCCCGGCGGCACCCCGCAGACCCTGCTGGCCAGTGACTACCTGGCCGGACGGGCGGCGCTGATCTCGCAGGAACGCACCATGGGCACCGCCAAGCCGGGCGAGTTCGGCGTTCCGGCCGTTCCCGCGCCGCCGGTGCCCGAGCACGGCACCAGTCACATCAGCGTGGTCGATTCACAAGGCAACGCAGCCTCGTTCACCACCACCGTGGAGTCGGCCTTCGGTTCGTTCCACATGGTCGACGGTTTCCTGCTCAACAACCAGCTCACCGACTTCTCCGCTGAACCGGCGGGCCCCGACGGCGTGCCGGTGGCCAACCGGGTGGAACCCGGCAAGCGTCCGCGTAGCTCGATGGCGCCCACGCTGGTCTTCGACAGGGCAGCATCCGGGCGCGGCCCGCTGTATGCCGTGCTGGGCTCCCCGGGCGGCTCGGTCATAATCCAGTTCGTCGTCAAAACCCTTGTCGGACTGCTGGATTGGGGTTTGAACCCGCAGCAGGCGGTGTCGATGGTCGACTTCGGCGCCGCCAACACGCCGAAAACGAATGTGGGCGGCGAGCATCCGGCGATCAACACCTCCGATAACGGCGACCACGACCCACTGGTACAGGGGTTGCGCGCCCTCGGACACGAAGTCGACCTTGCCGATCAGTCCAGCGGGCTCTCAGCTATCGTTCGCGGTGACCCGGGTTGGGTCGGTGGCGCAGACCCACGTCGCGAGGGCGTGGTGATGGGAGACACGACATGAGTGGCCCGCAGGTCCCCCCGATCACGGGAATCCATCACTTCTCGATCACCGTCACCGACATCGAAGCCAGCCTCGACTGGTATCAGCGGCTGTTCGGCGCCGACCGCGTGCCGATGAAGTTCCCGCACTACGGCTGCGAGGACACCGGATACGGTGAACTGCTGGTCGATCAGCGCTCCGGGGTGATCATCGGTCTGCACACCAACAGCGGCAACGACGGACAACCGTTCGATGAAGCCCGTACCGGTCTGGACCACATCGCGTTGAATGTGGGATCCCGGGAGGACCTGGCCGCCTGGACCGCCTGGCTCGACGATTTGGGCATCGAGCATTCCGGTGTCAGGAACGGTCAGGTGCCGTTCGAGTTCGCCACGGTGGTGTTCCGCGACCCGGACAACATCCAGCTGGAGTTGTTCGTCACGGGCTGATGTCGATCTGTGGTGGCGGTTGAGGTTCGAACGGTGTGTAGCACCACCATGGGCGCGTTCCCCGGTGGGTCCGGGGCATGGTGGAACATCGGGTGGCGGTTCCTACCGTTTGGTGGCCGTCACCACCAGGTATTCGGCTTCGTAGGCGGTGCGGCCCGGTTCGGTGGCGGCATTGGTGCTCTCCAGGAACGCCAGGAAGTCGCGGTCCAGATCTGCCACGCGGTCGGGGTTGTCCGCATTGAACCGGTACGCCGCGATGGTGGGACCGTAGTTGCGTTTCCAGTACTCGCGGAATTCCAGCGGACTGGCACTGTGCTCGAAAAGCACTGTTTCGCGACGGGTATTGAGCTCGGATACCTTGTCGCCGAACAACTCTCGCACATGGTTCTCATCGCCCCACAGCGGCGGAGCGCTGGCGCCGGGCGGTGGCGGCGGCGCATACGGCTTCATGGTGGCGAAGAGCTTGCCGATGAAACCGGTGGGCGTCCAGTTGATCATCGCGATGGTTCCGCCGGGCCGCACCACCCGCACCAACTCATCGGCGGTCACCTGATGGTGCGGCGCGAACATGGCGCCGACGCAGGACAGGACGACATCAAAGCTGTTGTCCTCGAACGGTAACGCCTCGGCGTCGGCCTCCACCCACTCGAGTTCGACGCCAAGGCGCGCGGCGTGGGCCCGGCCGGCATCGAACAGCTCGGGAGTCAGATCGCTGGCGATCACGGTCGCCCCCGCCGCGGCGGCGGGTACCGCGGCGTTGCCGGACCCGGCCGCGACGTCCAGGACCCGCTGACCCGCACGCAGACCGCTGGCCGTGACCAGCCGGGGCCCGAGCTCGGGGATCAAGTCGCTGGCCACCGCCGGATAGTCGCCCGCGGCCCACAGGGCCCGATGTTTGGCTTTGAGTGTCCTGTCGGCTTCCTGCTCCGCCGGTGACAATTCGCTAGTCGGCGTGGTGCTCATGTGCCCTCCCTTGAAACGTTCAGTTGTGTCCACGATCCGTCCCGGCGGTGTCCCTGGGCATCGGGAAGAGCTACCTATATTCCTCAGGTGAGGATCCCGACCTCCCGCGCGCGCCGTACCGCGTCCCGGCGCTTGGTGACGTCCAGCTTGGCCAGAATCGCCGAGACGTGGTGATCCACGGTCTTGACCGAGAGGAACAGGCGTTCGGCCAGTTCCGCATTGGTCAGGCCGTCATCCAGAAGCCGCAGCACTTCCACCTGCCTGGTGGTGAGGCCCGCCGGATTGGCCCGGGTGGTCGCCCGGCGCGGCGCCGGGATGGTCTGCGCACCGGCGGCCCGCAGATCGAAGCGGACCTTGGCCGCGACAGCGTCGGCGCCCAACCGGTCGAGCACATCGAGTGCCCGCCGGGCGAGCTTGGGATCCCCGGAGTCGACGAGGGCCAGCGCGGCGTCATACGGGGTCGACAGGTCCTGGAACAGGTCGGCTGCCGCCTCGAACTGGCCGTCGAACAGCCGCCGGTAGGGCTCGGCGACCGCCGGTATGGTCGTCGCCGGCTCGAGGCGCCGCAGCCACATGGCCAATTCCCCGCGCGCCCACTCCAGCCCGGTGGCCGGGGCGTTGTCGAGCAGGGTGCGGCACTGGGCCAGACGGGGGTCGGGCTCCCCGGTGAGCCAGACCCGTTCGACGATCGCGGCGGCCACCGGCAGCACCCGCACCAGTTCCCCGAACCGGCAGGCCAGGTCCCAGGCCGCGTCGATGCCCCCGGCGTCGTCGCCGGTGCGCCGCAGCGACACCAGCCCGCGGATCAGCAGGGGCCAGGTACGCGCCAGCGGTGCACTCAGGCCGCTCAGCACGGAATCCGCGTCGGCCAACGCGTCATCCCAGTCACCGACGAGGAGTTTGAGCCGGCTGCGTGATCCCAGTTGCACCACCCGGCAGATGGGCAGATCGTGTTCGACCATCAGAGGGATGCTGGTCTCCAGCAGGTCGGCGGCCACCACGAGACGGCGCTGTTCGACGTCGAAGTAGGTGAGGTTGGTGTAGCCACCGGAATACACCTCGTCGATGTGGCTGGGCCCGGAGGCGAGAACCGCCAGCAGGTCATCACGCACCACGTGTTCGCCGGCCGCGATATCGCAGTAGTAACCGATCAGCCGCACCCGCACGTTCAGCGTGGGATCGCCAGTGGCTGAGGCGATCTCACCGGCACGCACGAGGAGGCTGCGGGCCTGGTCGAGGTGGCTGGACTGCACCGCCAGGAACGCCTGCATGCAGAACGCGTGACCCAGTTGCACCAGGGTGGCGGGTTCGGCGCACTCGTGGTCGAGGGCGGCGATCGCGTCGGCGACGTGGCCGTCGGCGACCGCGCGGTTCCCGTTGTACCACTCGTACACCGCCAGCGAATGATGATCGGCGCTGACGGCGACGGTGGCGCCGAGTTCCTGGCGAATCCGCATGGCGCGGCGGCATGCACCGATGGCGTCGTCCAGCCGGTCGGTCAGGTAGTACTCGGCGGCGAGCAGCTCGAGCAATTCGGCTTCGGTTGCGGGGGTGAGCATTCCACCTTGCTCGACGGCGATCTCGAAGAACTCGCACGCCTGTCGGTGCGCGCCCGAGCGGGCCGCGGCACGTCCGGCGTCCACCGCGGCCGAGGTGATCAATCTCTTGTCCCCGGCGCCGAGGGCGTGATGGGTGAGCACCGCCGGATCCGACTGTGCCGCAGCCTGATGCGCAGCCAGGAACCGCCGGTGCAGAGTGGGCTCGGCGCCGGGGGGAATGACACTGGAGATTGCGCGCCGGCACAGGTCATGACGGAACGCCACACCGCGGGCGTCGCGTTTGATCAGCTTGGCGTCATCGAGTGCGCGCAACGCCGGCAAGCTCACACCGAGGTCGCTGAGCAGGTGATCGGGGATGGAACCCGGTGCGCAGGTCAGCAGATTCAGCAGATCCCAGGCCGCGACGTCCAGGTCGGCCGTGCGGGCCAAGATCGCGTCCCGGACCGTTGTCGGTAGTTCGCTGTCCTGGTCATGGTCGAGCATCTCGCAGACGAAGAACGCGTTGCCTCCGGTGACGCGGTGCAACCAGCCGGGATCGACGGCGCGGTCGCCCACCAGGGTGGCCACCGCCTGCACCGTCAACGGTGGCAGCACCACCGTCTGCGCGTGGGGAGAGCGGGCGACGTCGCCGAGCAGACCCCGCAGCGGGTGGGTCACGGTCACCTCGTCGTCGCGGGCGATGCCGATGGTCAGCAGCGTTGACGTGCGGGACCGTCGCAGCAGGAATCGCAGCAGGTCGATGGTGCCCTGGTCGGCCCAGTGCAGGTCGTCGAGCACGAGGATCGTCGGCTGCGTCTTGAGGTCGTCGAACACCGAAGCGAAGATGTCGAAGGACTGCTCGCTGTTGCCCAGGAGATCCCGCGTGGCCGGGCCGAATTCGTGGGCCAGGTCGTGGAGCGGGCCCAACGGCCGCGGCGTCGACAGCGGATCACACGCCCCCCACAGCACCCGGCCGCTGTCTCCGAACTGCTCGGTGTACCGGGCGACGACAGCTTCGGCGAATGAGGTCTTGCCCGCCCCGGATTCGCCGCAGACCATCACCGCGCCGCCACGGCCGGAGTGAGCGGTGGCTGCCCGGGCGGCGAGCTGGTCGAGTTCGTGCTCGCGCTCGGTGAGCGTCACATCGGCGATGGTATCGACAAACGGCTCAGGCTGCGGCGGGAAATGGGGAGCTTCTACCGATGACCGGCCGCCGAAGTGCGCTCAGAGTGAATACATCCGGCGCACCGGTCCGGACTGAACGAGGAGACGATCATGAAACGCTTCATCATCGAGCGCGATATCCCGGGTGCCGCTGAGCTGACCCAGGACCAGCTGGCGGAGATAGCCGAGAAGTCCAACGCCACAATGGATTCATTGGGAGTGCCGTACCGGTGGATCACCAGCTATGTGGCCGGCGACAAGTTCTATTGTGTGCACGAGGCCGATGACGAGGCCACCGTCCGCGAACATGCCCGCCGCGGTGGCTTCCCGGCCACCAAGGTCACCGAGGTGGCAACGGAGATCGGGCCACAAACCGCCAAGCCGGCGACAGATCAGAAAGTTGCCGCACCGCAGACGTGATCACCGCTCGCCCAACCCCATCAACTCGGTGACATGGTGATCGCGGCCGGCGGTGTAGCCACCGTCGACCGCGATCGCCTGCCCGCTGACGAAGCTCGCCTCCGGCGAGAGCAGGAACACCGCCACCGCCGCCACCTCGTCGGCGCGCCCGAACCGTCGCAGCTTGTGTTCGTGGCGCAGCCCTTCACGCGCCTGCTCCATGCCGGGAATACCGACCACCGACTCGAACATCGGCGTCTCGATGAAACCCGGACAGACGGCGTTGACCCGAATCCCGCTCGGCCCGTAGTCGATCGCGGTGTTCTTGGTGAGCAGCACGACGCCGCCCTTGGAAGCGTTGTAGGAGCTACCGCCCGCGGTGCCTTCGAGTCCCTCGATACTCGACAGGTTCACGATGGCGCCCCGTTCGCCCGCCACCCGGTCCTGCTGCAGCATCTGCTGCACCGCGGCCCGGGTGACGACGAACGTGCCCTTGAGGTTGATGTCGACCACCCGGTCCCATTCGTCATCGGGAACCAGGTGGACGGGTCCGCCCCCGGCGACCCCGGCCGAGTGCACCACCCCGTCGAGCCGACCCGCATGCTCCACCACGGCCGCCACGGCAGCGCCGACGGCACCGGCGTCCAGCACGTCCGCGCGGTGGTAGAAGACACCGGGCCCCGGGCCGTCGTCGGCCAGATCGACACCCACCACCGTGGCACCCTCGCCGATCAAGCGATGCACGGTGGCAAGCCCGATTCCCGAGGCCGCCCCGGTGACCAGGATGCCCTTGCCCTCAAACCTCTTCATTCGCTGCCCTTTTCGTCGACCGATTCCAAACCATCCGATGACCGAAGTATGTATGGTCAGGCAGCGACCATGAGGAGATTGTGATGACGAGTGCGCCTGCGCGTGTCGACCTCGCCGAGCGCGTGCGCGGTCTGCGTGACCTCGTCCGCGCCGAGGCGGCGGAATCGGAACGGCTACGCACCTTGTCGCAACCTGTCGTCGACGCCCTGTGGGACACCGGGTTGATGACGGCCTTCAACCCTGTGACCGCCGGGGGAGTGGAGCCGACTTTTCCCGAGATGATCGAGACGTGGATCGAAATGTCCTGGCAAGACGGTTCTTTCGGGTGGACGGGTATTGCGAATCTGCCGTCGTCCTTCGCTGCGGCCAGCTACCTGCCCGAGGCGGGATTCGCCGAGGTGTTCACCGCCCACGACAATCGCGTCACCATGGGTGGCCAGTTCGCGCCCAACGGCCAGGGTGTCGTGACCGACGGCGGTTACCGCCTGACCGGGGGGTGGAGTTTCGGTTCGGGCACCGGCCATTCGGCCTATATCGCCGCGGGTTTCATCCCGATGGACAACGGGGAGATGCGCTGGATCAGCGAGGGTGAGCCCGAACTGATGGTCGCGCTACTGCCACGCGCCGAGGTCACCTTCACCGACGGCTGGTTCGTCCAGGGCCTCAAGGGCACCGGCTCCTATGACTACAACGTCTCCGATGTGTTCGTGCCCGAGGCGCGCGCCTTCCGGCTCTTTACCCGCGAACCCCTACGCGGTGATGCCGCGGCGGGCCGGATGGGGATGATGCCGGTGACGGCGGCCGGCCATGCGGCCTGGGCGTTGGGGGTGGCCAAGAGCATGCTCGACGACGTACAGGAGCTGGCCGCCACGAAGTTCCGGATGTCCGATATGGCGGCACTGGCCAGCCGGCCGACGTTCCAGAAAGACCTCGCTCATCATGTGGCGGCGTGGCGCGCGGCGCGACTGCTGGTGCTCGACGCGTTCGGGTCGGCCGAGGCCGTGGTCTCGTCGGGTGATGACCTGACGCCGACGTCACGCGCCGACATGCGGGTGGCCGCGGTGTACGCCACCGACGTCGCCCGGGAGTGCGCCCAGTGGGCCCATCTGGTCGCAGGCACCACATCGATCCGGGAGGGCAGCCGGTTGGAGCGAGCTTTCCGCGATCTCTACACCGGCACACAGCACGCATTCATCAGTGAGAAGGTTGCCATCGATTCAGCGCAGGTCTGGCTGGGTGTGATGGACGATCACTTCTCGCTGTGAGGTGGGGACGACGCCGGCGCCGCGAGTACCTGCCATTCGCCGTGACCGCAGGCCACGTAACGTGGGGAGTCAAACCCCGCCGGGCGGACTTCGGGAAGGTCATTTCATGAGCAGCCAGACCACATACCTGTACAACAACCGCGAGCTCACACTCGAGCAGCTTCGCGAGGAGGTCGAGGCCCACGTCGATGAGCTGGACTCCTCCCAGTGGATCGACGGCGAGTTCGACTTTGATGACTGGCTGGCCAATTCTCTGGTCACCGGCGGTGTCGCCAAGTCGCACTCAGACGGGTAATTCGGCACTCACAAGTCTGCGGTCAGCAGCGCCAGCGCTTCGGGACCGTCGTCGGCGACGATGACGAGGTCCGTCAACGGCAGCGGCAGGAACCCCTCGTCTTCCATCCTGCGCAATTGGAGAATCAGCCCGTCGTAGAACCCCTCGGTGTTCAGCAGCACCACGGGTTTGGTGTGTAAGCCGTGTTTCTTCTGTTCCAGAATCTCCGTCGCTTCGTCCAGCGTGCCCAGTCCACCGGCCAGAATCACGATCGCGTCGCAGCGCGCCAGCATCAGCGCTTTGCGTTCGGCGAGACTCGCGGTGATCACCATCTCGTCGGCATCGGCCCTGGCGAGGTGCCGCAGAAACTCGACCGAGACGCCGAGCAGGCGGCCGCCCGCGTCGTGCACACCGTCGGCAACCACCCGCATCAGCCCGGTATTCGACCCGCCCCACACCAGGGTGTGCCCTCCCGCGCCGATCGACTCACCGAATTCGCGGGCGGGCCGGGTGTAACGCACGTCGAGGTCCGCGGCCGACAGGAAGACGCAGATGTTCGTCAACTCTGCTCACTTTCCCGCCGTGCCTTCGCCCGCCGTTTGCCTTCGTGCATCGCCGCCACCCGCGCCACCGGAATGGTGTGCCCCTGTTCGACGAGATCGGCGGGCAGGTGCTGCGCCGGGGGCATCGACTCCGCCCACGGATCTCGCCCGGCCAGCGCGTCGACCGCGGTGAGCACGGTGAAATCGTGCGGCACCACCCGGTCCAGATCCGACCAAGCCAGCGGGAACGACACCGGGGTACCGGCCCGCAGCCGAGGACTGTAGGCGGCCGCGACCGTGGCGCCGCCGGCCCGGGTGGCATCGACGAACACCTTCCCGGCGCGGTCCTCGACGATGAATGCGGTGGTCGCGATCGCCGGGTCCAGTGCTTCGGCACGGGCGGCCAAAGCCCGGGTGGCGGCGGCAACGTCCTCGACACTGCCGGCTGAGTCGGTATCGAGTGGCACGAAGATGTGCACGCCGCGCGAGCCGCTGGTCTTCACGGCCCCCGCCAGCCCGCTGTCGGTCAACGCCTGCCGCACCAGGTGCGCGACGGCCACCACCGCGGCGAAATCGGCGCCGTCGGGCGGGTCGAGGTCCAGCACCAGATGAGTGGGGCGATAGATGTTGTCGGCCAACCCCAGCGTCGGGTGGTATTCGATCGCACGCTGGTTGGCCAGCCACAGCAGGGTCCGGCGATCGTCGCACACGGCGTAGTGGATCTCTCGCTTGGAGGCTTCGGCCCACAGTGGCACTGTGCGCACCCAGTCGGGGGTGTACTTGGGCACGTTCTTCTGCATGAACGGCGCGCGTCCGCGCAGTGCGCGAAGCACCGTCAACGGCCGGCCGGCGAGCCCGGGCAGCATGCGATCGGCCACCGCGTCGAGGTAGTCCACCAGGTCGCGTTTGGTGGCACCGGAATCGGGGCCGAGTTGCTGATCGAGATTGGTGAGGTCCACCCCGGCTCGCTGTTCGCTAGTACTCATGCGCGATCCGCTCCCGCACTCGTTCCTCGCGCACTCGCTTCTCGCTGGTACTCATGCCCACCCACCCTACGGTGGAAGCATGACCGTAGTTCTAGCCATCAAATGTGCGAACGGCATCGTGCTGGCATCCGACTCGCAAATCACCGACCCTGGCCGGGGACTGAGTTACCCCGCCCAGAAACTGCACCCGCTGGGCGGGCACGCGGCGTGGGGCGGCAGCGGATCCCGTGCGGTGCTCTACGACATCGAGCAGATCTTCCACGACGAAGCCGACGCCGTGATGGAGGCCAAGAACATCGGGCATGCGTTGCAGGCCAAGGTGCTTCCGGTGTTCAAACACCATTACGACAGCTTCATCCCCCAGGTACCCGGCCAGGAGAAGGCGGGTACACCGGCGACGTATCTCCTGGCCGCGGGGTACGTCGACGACGAGCCTTTCATCATCGACCTCGATCCCAATGGACTGCTCGGACATCACGAGGTCACCGGTTTTCAGGCCATCGGCAGCGGTGCACCCATGGCGCAGCAGGCCCACGCTCTGCTGGCGCATTTCCGCATGACCGAACGCGACCTCGACTACGGCGTCGTCGCCGCGTTACGGGTACTGGAAGCGTTGGATGCATCCTCGCCGAGTGTCGGTGGCCCGATGGACATCTGCCGGCTCACCCCCGAAGGAGCCCATCACCTCACCCCCGACGAGGTGGAAGACATTCGCCGCCAAGTGAATCGGTGGGTGGATCTCGAGCAGAAGGCTCTCGACCAGCTGTTCGACTGACCGGAATCTCCGACAGCGCGCGCTCGAAGGCCCCCTGGGATTACGATCACGCGTAGCTGACGGGGGTGGTGAAGACGATGGTCGCGCCGCGGACGGTGGATACCCGCGCTTCGGTGGCGTGGTTGCGGCGCTTCGCCCGTACCACTCCGGGCGTACTGTGCCTCATCGCCGCGGTGCTCGCGTTCGCGTGCGTCCTGACCGGTGTGGTCAGCGGCGGCCAGCTCGACGGGCGAATAGCGCAGCACACCAGAGTTCTCGACCGGTCCGAGCCACTGGCCTATGCGGCGCAAGACCTGTACGCCGCACTCTCGGCTGCCGACGCCGCTGCGGCGTCGGCGTTCCTGTCGGGTGGCGTCGAGACGGCGGCCATGCGGGCCCGCTACAAAGACGCACTCGCCAGCGCCGCGTCGGCGTTGGCGGACGTCACGGCGGGTGCCGCCGATACCGCCACCCGTACTGCCGCAGCCGACATCTCGGCGCAACTGACGGCCTACGCGGGTCTGATCGAGTCCGCACGGGCCAACAATCGGCAGAATTTCCCGATCGGGTCGGCCTACCTGCGGGAGGCGTCGGCGCTGATGCAGAATTCACTGCTGCCGGGCGCAGAGAAGATCTTCGACGACAAGCTGGCGGCGCTGGACACAGACCAGCGTTCCGTGGGCGCCCTGCCGATCACCACCCTTGTGCTGCTGGCCGTGATCCTGGTTCTGCTGGTGGTGAGTTCGGTGATCACGGCGGCGCGCACCAACCGCGTGTTCAATCTCGGCCTGGTGGTGTCCGGGGCCGTCGTGGTGGTCGTTCTGGTGTGGGTGGTGACGGCCACGACATTGGCGGGCAATGCCATCGAGGACAGCCGGACCGAGGGCACCGTCCGGTTCGGGCAGCTGGCCCAGGCGCGCATTCTGGCTCAGCAGGCACGTACCGATGAGACTCTCCAGCTGATCGCCCGCGGGGATATCACGGCCTCGGAGAAGACCTTCAACGAACGTGTCGCGAACCTGGACGGTCAACTCGACGACGGTCCGTCCGCCGCGATGAACGGCCTCGCCAAGTGGACCGACAGTCACCGCAAGCACGTGGAGGCCTACCTCGGCGGGGATTACCCGGCGGCTGTCACACAGGCGATCGGGGACGCGCCGGACGCGTCCGCGGCGCAGTTCGCCGGCGTCGAAACGAGCCTGCGCGACGAGATCGAGCAGACGCGGGCCACCCTGCGCGATCACGTGTCCACCGCGGGCGGCTTCCTGGCCTGGAGTCCCACCGGCACCCTGGTGTTGATGGTCGTGGCCGGGGCCGCGGCCGTGGTCGGATTGTGGCCGCGGCTCAAGGAGTTCCTGTGAGGACACACTGGGCAGCGTTCGCGGCAGCGGTGGCGCTGCTCGCCGGGTGTTCCTCCTCGACGCCGGAAGGGTCGGTATCGGTGGCGCCGGTGTACCCCGAGCCGGCCAGTGCCATCGAGGTGACCACGATGCCGACAACGGCAGTGGCGGACTGTGATCGGGAAGCGAGTCTGCGTCCCGGTCCGCTGCCCGCCCCGGGCGCCATGCCGCCCGGGTCGACGATGGCGACCATCCAGCAGCGCGGCCGCCTGGTGGTGGGCGTCGACCAGAACACCTTTCTGTTCGGCTACCGCAACCCGGGTACCGGCCAGCTGGAGGGTTTCGACATCGACATCGCCAGGGAGATCGCCCGGGCCATCTTCGGCGACCCGAACCGCGTCGACCTGCGTGTCGTCGATGCCAGCCAACGCGAATCGGAATTGCAGTCCGGGCGAGTGGATCTGGTGGTGCGAACCTTCTCGATCACCTGCGCGCGCAAACAGAACATCGCCTTCTCCACCGTCTACTACAACGCCAAGCAACGCATCCTGGCGCTGAAAGGCTCGGGGATCGATTCTGCGGCAGCACTTTCCGGGAAGCGGGTGTGCGCGGTGGCAGGGACGACGTCGCTGGCAGCGCTGTACGGGCTCGACCCCCGGCCGGAACTGACCAGCGTCAGCACCTGGACCGATTGCCTGGTGATGCTGCAGCAGGGCCAGATCGACGCGATCAGCACCGACGACGCGGTGCTGTCCGGCCTGGCGCGTCAGGATCCCACCGTCGAGATCGTCGGTGAGAGCCTGGGTGTGGAGCCCTACGGTGTGGGGATCAACAAGGAGCATGCCGACCTGGTTCGATTCGTCAACGGAGTCCTGGACCGACTCCGCGACGACGGCACCTGGGAGCGCCTCTATGCGACCCACCTGCAGAGCTTCGGCCCGTCACCCGGTCCGCCGGCGGCACGGTACGAGGACTGACATGACGGCGCTGAGCACCGACGAAATCGATCGCGAACTCGACTCGCGCAGTAGGGAAGTGGCCGCCATGTCGTCCACCATGGTGGAACTGGACAGCCACCCTGGACTCGCGCACCTGCGCCGGTACCCGCCGACCGGTCTCACCGCTCAACGCTGGACGGTGATCGAGACGGTGCTGACCCAACTGTGGGAAGACCTCGGCAGGATGAGCGCCATTCTGGATTCGGCGCGGGCCACGCGGGCGCGGGGATCGCGGCTCGACGAGGACGAGCGCGCCGAGATGACCCGGTTGCTGCGGGAGCGGCACTACGAGGTGGCGCGCCGGCCGGTCCCACTGTCGCAACGCGAGATCGCCAGTCCCGCCGAGGCGGTCGAGTTCGTGGGGCTGGCCGACACCGCTGACCGCATGCGCGCCACCTATCCCGGGGTGGTCGAATTCCTGGACGCAGTGGACGCGGTGGACGCCGCTGTGGCCAAAGGCCTTGCGCCGTGGCAGCAGCGTCTCGAGGACGCGGGCACCCCCGCACCGCCGGAAATGGCGCAGTTGTTGCACACCTCGGCACACGACCCGTTGTCACTGAGCCCGAGCGACATCGACGACCGTGTCGCGGCCATCGCCGAGCGCGTCACGCAGAGCCTCGATGAACTGGCAGAACTGCAAGCAGTGAAAGCGAATTGGCCATCAGCGTTGACGGATACCGCAGTGCAACTCGACGAACTGCATCGCGTCACCGAACAGGCCGCGCAGACCAGGACCCACGCCGAGCAAGTGGTGCTCGCCGGCGCGTTCCCGGTACGCGACAACACCGAAGCCGGATTGCGCGCCGCGCTGGCGGCGCTCACCGCACCGGATCCGCGGGCGTTGCGTGCGTTACGGCAGCGCATCGATGACGCACTGCAGGCAGCCCGCGACGACCACGAACTCGCGCAAGGCCTGCTCGACCGCCGGGCCGAGCTCAACGGCAGGCTCAGCGCCTACCAGGCCAAGGCGGCGCGGCTGGGCCTGGGCGAAGACCGGGATCTGCTGGCCTGCGGTCGTATCGCCTCAGGTCTGCTGTCCCGGCGGCCCTGCGATCTGCGCGCGGTCACCCGCGCGGTGGCAGACTTCCAGCAGTTGCTCACCGAGAAGCGGGGACATACCCGATGAAGTGTGCCGAACCCGGCTGCGATGGCACCGTCGTCGACGGTTACTGCAACGTGTGCGGCACCGCGCCTGCGGAAGTCGAGGCGCCGGGCACCGCCGCCATGGCCGCACCCAGCGTCGCGACCGCCCGGTCGGCCGTCACCGCCCGCACCGGCTCCAGCCGCTCGGCCAGTGTGCGCGGCCGCCTCGGCGCGGGAATCGTCGCCGTTCCCCGGATGCCGAAAGGTGACCCCGCCGCGGCCATCCTCACCGACCCGCAGGTGCCCGAACGGAACCGGTTCTGCGGCAATCCGCAGTGCGGCAAGCCGGTAGGGCGCGCGCAGAATGATCAGCCCGGCCGCACCGAGGGGTTCTGCACGCAGTGCGGCACCCGGTACTCGTTCATCCCCAAGCTTTCCCGTGGCGACCTGGTGGGTGGCCAGTACGAGGTGCAGGGCGCGATCGCCCATGGCGGGCTGGGCTGGATATATCTGGCGATCGACCGCAATGTGCACAACCGGTGGGTGGTGTTGAAGGGGCTGATCAACTCCAGTGACGCCGACGCCATCGCGGCCGCGGCGGCCGAGGTTCTGGCGCTGGCCGAAGTGGAGCACCCGAACATCGTGCGCATCTACAACTTCGTCGAGCATGTCGACCGGGCGGGCACCGCGGTCGGTTACATCGTGATGGAGTTCGTCGGCGGCACATCGCTGAAACAGATCCGCAAGACCCGCAATGCCCCCCTGCCGCCGGATCTGGCCGTCGCCTACATCATCGAGATCGCCCCCGCGTTGGGCTATCTGCATGCCCAGGGGCTGGCCTACTGCGATTTCAAACCCGACAACGTGATGCAAAGCGATGAGCAACTCAAGCTGATCGACCTGGGCGCCGTCATCTCGATGGATGACAAAGAGAGCTCCCTGTTCGGCACCGTCGGCTATCAGGCGCCCGAGATCGCCCATACCGGACCGACTGTCGCCAGCGACGTCTACACCGTGGGTCGCACCCTCGCCGTCCTGGTGATGGACGTGCCGCAGGAGAACGGGCACTTCGTTGCGGCACTGCCCGGCCCTGACACCGTTCCCGTGTTGGCCAAATACGAATCTCTACACCTGGCCATTCAGCGCGCCACCGATGCCGATCCCGCACAACGCTTTTCGTCGATGGAGGAGCTGGCAGATCAGCTCACCGGTGTACTGCACGAGATCGTCGCCACCGACACCGGCGCCGAGCAGCCACGCACGTCGCACTACTTCAGCCCGCAACGCGCGGTGTTCGGGGCGGGATCGGATGAGCCGTTGACACCGGCTCAGGTGGTGGCCACCCTGTCGGTGCCGGTCGTCGACCCCAATGACAGCGGCGCGGCGTTGCTGGCCACCACCAGCGGCACCTCACCCGCACAGCTGGAACAGGCGCTTCGCCTGTCCCACAGCGGAACCCGGCAGCGCGCAGACAGCTCCGTGGAAATACCGCTGCGTCTGGTGCGTGCGGCGCTCGAACTCGGTGACCCCGCGGTGGCCCGGGCCCGGCTCGCCGAGCTGAACTCCGTCATATTCAACGATTGGCGGCTGCGCTGGTACGGCGGACAGTGTGCTCTGCTGGAGAAACAGTTCGATCTCGCCGACGAAGAGTTCACCTCGGTGCTGGCCTCACTGCCCGGCGAGCTCGCCCCGAAGGTGGCGATCGCGGCGGCCGCTGAACTGGGCGGCGATTATGACCGCGCCGCAAAGTACTACGAAACGGTCTGGCGCACCGATCGCGGGTACGTCAGCGCCGCATTCGGTCTGGCGCGCCAGCGGGCGCGCGCCGGGGAGCGCGCAGGTGCCGTCGCAGCGCTCGACCAGGTGGTGCCCGCGTCCGCGCAGTACACCGCGGCCCGGGTCACCGCCATCGAGGCGCTACTCGACGGCAGCACCCCGGACACCGTGGACGAGCCCACGCTGACCGACGCCGGCGCCCGGGCCGCGGCCCTGACCCTGGAGTCGGCGGAGCGGCGGGCGAGTATCAAACTTCGGGTGTTCGAGGCGGCGCTGAGCTGGCTGCAGACCGGGAAGGAACCGTCGACGCCGCGGCTGCTGGGCGCCGACTTCACCGAACCGGGGATCCGAGCCGGGATGGAACGGTGCTACCGCGACCTCGCGCACGAAACCGCCGACATGTGGGAACGAATCACGCTGGTGGAGAAGGCCAACGGCGTCCGGCCGAGGACACGCCTGTGACGTGCCCACGCTGTGATGCAACTGTGGCGACCGCCGACCGGTTCTGTGGCAGCTGCGGTGCCCCACTGGCGGACCTGCACAGGGTCACCATCCCACGATCGATGCAAGACACCGGCGCCGCATGTCAGGACTGCGGTAACACCACCTTCACCGACGGGTACTGCAGTGCCTGCGGGCACCGGCGTGCGGCACCCGACCGGGACCAGGCCGAACTGGGCGGCGTGGTACTGGTCACCGATCGCGGTATCGAACACAGCCGCAACGAGGACGCCGCCGCCGCCGGAGTGATCAGAGGTGGTGACGGCTCCCTCACCGGTTATGCGATCGCCGTCAGCGACGGTGTCTCCACCTCCGACGAAGCGCAGCTGGCGTCGGCGGCGGCCGCCACCGCCGGCGTGGACGCCATGCTGACAGCCCTGGCGGCGGGGGCGGACACCCGGGCGGCGACGCTGGCCGGTTTGGCCCAAGCCACCAAGGCCGCCGCATCAGCGCACGCCGGAGCCGACCCGGCCACCGCGCCGTCGTGCACCTACACCGCGACCGCGGTCCTGCCCGCCGGCGACGGTTCTGCCACCATCACCATCGGCAATGTCGGTGACAGCCGGGCCTACTGGCTGCCCGCCCCGCCGGCAGCCGCCCGCCAACTCACGGTCGATGATTCGCTTGCGCAGGAACTCATCGCCACCGGGCTGCCCGCCGACTCGCCCGCCGTGTTGCGCGGCGCGCACACCATCACCCGCTGGCTCGGTGCCGATGCCGACCCCCAGCCCTGGGCTGAGGACAGCGTGCAGAACCTCACCGTCACCGGCCCGGGGGTCCTGCTGCTGTGCAGCGACGGGTTGTGGAACTACCTGCCCGCGGCCGAGGAGCTCGCGCGGTTCTGTGCGGCCGGGGACGCCACCTCGGCCGCACAGGCGCTGGTGGAGTACGCACTGTCCGCGGGTGGCCAGGACAACATCACGGTCGTCATCGTCCCGATCGGAGGAACACCATGAGTTCAGCTGCGCAGCAGGGTATCTCCGTCGACGTCGACCACAATCCCTATCTGGCCGAGGGCAGCGGCACAGTCGACGCGATCGTCAGCATCGCCGCAAGCGCAGAGCTGGCCGCCACCACCCCGGCCCCAGAACGGGTGGAAGCCATCGTCATCGACACCTCGACCTCCATGCTGTCGCCCGCCTCCAAATTCGACGGCGCCAAACGCGCGACGCTGGCGGCCATCAACGAACTCGTCGACGGGACCCACTTCACGGTGATCGCGGGCTCAGACAAAGCCAAGAGTGTCTATCCGGCTCAGGGCGGGCTGGCCCCGGCCAACCCCACGACCAGAGCCGAGGCGGCTCGCGCGGTCGATTCGCTACGGCCCAACGGCGGCACCGCGATCGGGAAATGGCTGGCTCATGTCAGGGGCATCGTCGGGCAACGCCCCGGCGCGTTGACCCATGCCATCCTGCTCACCGACGGCAAGGACGAACACGAGACCCCCGAACAGCTGGGCCAGGAGATCGGGCTGTCCGAAGGCGAGTTCACCTGTGATTGCCGCGGAGTGGGCACCGACTGGCAGGTCGAAGAGCTCCGCGCCATCGCCTCGGCTCTCCTGGGCACCGTCGACATCGTGGCCGACCCCGAAGACCTGGCCGAGGATTTTGCGAGCATGATGCGCACTTCCATGGCCAAGTCGATCGCCGATATGACATTGCGGCTGTGGACCCCGGCGGGCGCCCGCATCGAGTTCGTCAAACAGGTGGCGCCGACCGTCGAGGACCTGACCGCCCGGCGTGTCGACACCGCCGCCCAGACGGGCGAGTATCCGCTGGGATCCTGGGGCGCCGAGGAGCGCGACTACCACGTGCAAGTGGACGTCGAACCCGCCGCGGTGGGACGCGAGAAGCTCGCCGCCCGGGTGACAGTCGTGGCGGGGGATCAGGTGCTGGGTGAGGGGCTGGTCAAAGCGGTGTGGACCGCCGATTCCGCGTTGTCCGCCCGGATCAGCAGGCGGGTGGCGCATTACACCGGCCAGGCGGAACTGGCGCAGGCCGTGCAGGAAGGGTTGAGCGCGCGCAAGAGCGGCGACGAAGCCACCGCCACCGCCAAGCTGCAGCGTGCCATGGAACTGGCGGTGGAGTCCGGCAACGACGGGACCGCCACCTTGCTGCGGGGCGTGATCGACGTGGATGAGCGGACCGGGACCGCGCGACTGCGCCGGGAAGTGGCCGCCGCCGACGAGATGGCCTTGGACGCGCGGTCGACGAAGACGGCCCGGGTGCGGAAGGAGTCCTGATGCCCACTTGCATCGAGGGGCACACATCCGTGGCGACGGACTACTGCGACGTCTGCGGTTCGGCGATCGCCGCCGCACCGGCTGCGCCGGTTGCCGAACCGGCATCGTGCCCGGCGTGCGGTTCGCCCATCAGTGGCCGGTTCTGTGAATCCTGTGGTCACGACTCGGCGCTTCCGGCGCCCGTCACGTCCTCGGCTGCCACACCGGCTGCACAGCAGACGGTGTGGACCGCGGTGGTGGCCGCCGACCGCGCTTTCTACAACCGGGTGCTGGCGCGCGGCGGACCCGATACCGTGGAGTTCCCGCAGTTCTTCCCGGAACGACGAATCACGCTGCAGGACAACGCCACCCTCATCGGTCGGCGCAATGCCGGCCAGGGTATCGAACCGCAGATCGACCTGGGCATCCATCCCAGCGATCGCGGGGTGTCCAGCCAGCACGCGGTGCTGCGCCTGCACGGTGCGGAGTTGACCATCACCGACCTCGGCTCCACCAACGGCACCAGCCTCAACGACAGCGAGGCCTTGCTGAAGAACGGCGCCGAGACCCCGCTGGCCGACGGTGACCGCATCCACGTGGGGGCCTGGACCACGATCACGGTGCTGCGCAGCCCATGAACGGCGAAACCTCCACTGCCACAACGGCAGAATGAATCCATCTGACGGACGTGTATTGCCGCGGCCCGCCTGAGGGCACAGAATGGCTAGAGGTCCTAAAGGGGGGAACTGTGGCCGATCCGCCGGGTGTCACAGGAAGCTCTTCGGGTGATTCGCCCGATCTGCTCCGCGAGTTGCGTGACGCCCGGGAACAGTCGGCAGCCAGTCGGGAGATCCTCGCGGCGCTGGGCCGCGACGTCGCCGATCCCGGAGCCGTACTCGACACGGTGGTCGAATACGCGGCGCGACTGTGCGGCGCCGGCGCCGCACAGTTGTTCCTGCTCGACGGCGACATGTTCCGGCTGTCCCGGGTGTCCGGCAAGACCCCGGACACCTACCGGCAGCATCTGCTCGAACAACCCATCGCCCGCAACCGCTCGTCCACCGTGGGGCGAGCGGCGGCCGACAAGAAGACCCATCAGATCGCCGACGTGCTCAATGATTCCGAATACGGGCGCCTCGACCTGCAGAGCCTCACCGGGTTCCGCACCTTGATGTCCACCCCGATGATCCTCCAGGACGAGGTGGTGGGCGTGCTCTCGCTGTGGCGAACCGACGTGGCGCCCTTCGATGTTCACGAACGCGAGCTACTCGAGGAGTTCGCCGTCCAAGGCGCCATCGTGCTGCGCCAGGTCGAACTGCTGCGTGCGCTGGAAGCGCGCGGCGGCGAGTTGGCCAACAAAGTCGCCCAATTGGAAGCCCTCCGCGAAGTGGGCGAGGCGGTGGGTTCCAGCCTCGATCTCGACGAGGTGCTGGACCGGATCGTCAGCAACGCCGTCCGGTTGACCAACCTCGGCTTCGGTGACATCACCCTGGGGACCGACGGCGGGTCGATCCTCGAATACGACGAAGCCGCCGACGTGCTGAGGATGCGCGCCGCGTTCGGCAGCAGCGCCGAACTGCTCCAGCAGCTCAGCGCCATCACCATAGATCGGGATTCGACGCGGTTGGGCCGTGCTGCGCTGGCGCACAACACACTCGAGATCCCGGATCTCGCCGACACCGAACTGGACCCCTACCTCGACGTCCTGCTGCGCGATGGCTGGCGGTCGGTGCTGGCGGTGCCGATGCTGCGCGGTGACACCCTGATCGGCATCTGACGCATCATTGTGAGGTCGGGAGTTCAACTCTGCTCTGCGTAAGGGCTACTCCGCCCCGACGAACCACCAGGCCCCTCCCGCTGACGGCGTTACCGGCCGTCACCACAGCCCCCCAGCCCATTAAGACGCCCGCGTGCCGCCGTCGGGCGTCGTCGTCATCGCAGGCCTGCAGCAGCTCTGGATCGGCAAAAACTACGCCGGACGGACAGTGACACTGTGGATTCACCTGACCTGCACCCACATCCTAAACGCTGACGAGGCCATCAAGACCGTCCCATCCCGAGTCACCACCGCCGACCTCGAACGCCTATCGTTGCGCGGAGTTCGCATAGGGCGACCCGACCCCGCCGCCCCCGCGCCGACCGGCGACAGCGTGAACAGCCGCTCAACACCGATCGAGCTAGAGCGCACCGCTAACCGCGACGGCATCGTCGTCGTCCACGGTCAGGAACTGGCACTGGGCACTGGCATCGCCGGGACCAGAGTCGCGCTGCGATTTGACGCCGGCCTGATCCACGCCACCGCCGGCAACATGCTACTCGAGACACTATCGAATCCGTTCCCGTTAACGAGATTCGAGTAATACGGGGAGCCCGTCCCGCGACGTCGACACTTCCCGCACCACCGCCCGCTGGACCGCAAAGTGTGCAGCGGCGAGTCCCCAAAGATGGTGTCGTCATGGTCGCCGGGCAGCGACTGCGAGTCGGACGAACCCATGCCGGGCTCATCGTCACCGTCGTGGTCGAAGATCACCACTCCGAGTGCTCGATGGCATCACAGAACTGTCACTGCACGCCCGAACATCGACCAAACCCATCCGCAACTTCAACGCCACCCGTCACCAACAACGGTAACCATGTCCCGATAACAATGCGTCACCTATGTCCCGAGACCACACAGGCCACCGCCAGCAAGAAGTTGCGCGGACGACAATTCGGTTGAGCGAGTGCATAACTCACTGCGTGTCCAAAAATCGCCGTTCCAGTAGGACAAGCAGGACTACGCACTGTTCCTCGGTAGGTATGCTCCGTACAAGGGTGCGCACCTGGCTGCGGAGGCCGCACACCAGGCGGATATCCCACTGGTGTTGGCCGGCAAGTGCGACGAACCGACCGATAGGGCCTACTTCGAGGAGCAGGTAGCGCCGCTGCTGCGCGACACTGACACCGTCGTCGGGGAGGCCGACGCCGTCAGTAAGCGACGACTGCTGGCCAATGCGGGTGCCGACCTGTCAGTCGTCGAGGCCGAGCGGATCCCGCGGGAGCGCGGCCCATAGGTCATTTCGGATCGGCTGGCGCAGCGGTTGACCAAACTCTCTGCAACATGGCCTCATACGAAGAGAGGTCGTCTGTGACCGCGCCGCTATCCTTGGCGGCGTCGTCCCAGCGGCGGAGCTGAGCCGCCTCCGAGTACGACTTGTGCGATCGGAATTCCTCGACTTCCGCAGGTGTCATTGGG
Organism: Mycobacterium sp. Soil_C_30; assembly: GCF_057656995.1. Taxonomy (NCBI): domain Bacteria; kingdom Bacillati; phylum Actinomycetota; class Actinomycetes; order Mycobacteriales; family Mycobacteriaceae; genus Mycobacterium; species Mycobacterium sp. Soil_C_30. The sequence goes on from NZ_JBDGJH010000002.1 coordinate 91,783, forward strand.
CCGCCCTGGCGAGCGAGAGATCGGACGGACGCCGGGCTGAGGGCATCACCGTAAGCAGGGTCGGTTGCGACCAGATAGCGCTTGGCCGGTACGTGCTGGCCGACCAGGTAGGCCGCACGCTGCGAGATGTGGTCGGCGCAGAACTGCGCGCCGATGCGTTCGTGCACGCCATCGCCATAGTGCGCGAGAACCGCTGGCGCACGGCCGATATCGTGGAGGAGAGCTGCGGCGACCATGACGTCGTCGTGGCCGGCGTCACGTGCTCGCTGCGCGGTCTGCAGAGCGTGCTGCAGCTGGTTTACCGCCTCGTCCTCATAGGGGCTCGCCTCGGCGAGGCGCAGGATGTCGACGATGTCGGAGACGGAGAAGTGTGGGCTGGACAACGCTTGGCGCCTTTCGGTGGTGGGAACGCAACCCATACTCGACTACCGTCGCTTGACTAGTCAAGTATAGTCCTGGAGCTCTGCGAAGAGGGCGGGACCATTGAGGGCTCAGGACCGCGGCGACCTGTTCCGGTCCAGGAGGGCGGGCTGACATCCCCCAGGCGGCCGGGCCGGGTTGGGCAGGCATGCCGTCCTCTGCGCGTGGGTGCACCAAGCCCCACCGGGCGGGGCCGTTCCAAGTCGTGCGTGCAGTAGGATTTGCGCGAGGTTGCGTGGCTGCGCATGCGGGCGGAGTCGCCCGGCGGCGTGACGTGGACGCGGGACCGCCCGAGTCTGCGACAGAGGGGGCGGCAGTTGGCCGACGACACTGGACCGCGGTATCAGGCGATCGCGAATCTGCTCGAGCAGGAGTTGGGGCTGCTGGCGCCGGGTACTCAAGTCGCCTCCGAGAACGAACTCGCGAAGCGGTTTGCGGTGAACCGCCTCACCGCTCAATCGGCTCTCGAGGAGCTGGAGCGCCGATACGTCGTCCGGCGAAGCAAGGGCCGGGGAACCTTCGTCGCTCGTCGTCTCCCTTATGTCGTCAGCCCAGGATCCTCACCGAGCTGGAGTGCAAGTGTTCGGGCCGCCGGTGGTACGCCGAGCGTCTCGACGGTGTGGTTGCACGAGAGGCCAGCGTCGAAGTGGGTCTCCGAGCAGCTCAGAATCAGGCCAGGCCAGCGGGTATTCGTCCTCCTGAGAAGACGTTTCGTGGACGGTCTGATTGCGACGTGCACCACCAGCTACCTTCCCGGGGATCTGCTGCCCCGATTCCGCTCGAGACTGTCGGACGGTGCGTCGCTGCATGACATTCTGGTCGACCAGTACGGCATGCGGCCGACGCGTACCTGGGCGAAGGTGGAGTTGCGGCCCGCTCCCGCCGATGTCGCGAAGCACCTCGAGCTCCGCGGCGCACCGATGGTCCATCGACTCTCGGCGCTGCTGGAGGACCCCCGCTCGGGTGGGCGGGTGATCGAGTTCGGCGAGACCTGGTTGCGACCCGATACGGTCGATCTGGTCGTCGAGATGAGGTGATGAGACTTTCCGGGGGCTGGCGTCATCGTCACAACCCCGGGATCGCGGTTGCTTGGCCACCGCACGCGTCTCACGGCCTGCCGTCCCGTCCCGGAAATTTGCTGGGGTTGAGGTGCCTCGGCTACGCACTTGGTGCCAGAGCTCGTCCGGCGCGGTGTGTCGGCGGTCGTCAACGAGACTGCGCCCCTCGCTCTCGCCGCGCCCGCAGCCGTGGCGGCGATAGCGGCGCCGCCCGCCGGTTGGGGCATCGGAACAGTCCGCGCGGCGGCCTCGCCCGGCCTGCGTTCCTCTTGATTAGTCAAGTTCGACGCGCTACCGTCGTCGCTCGGGCCGTCGGCCGACTCCGCATCGGAGGGAGGCGACGTCTTGCGAGAACAGACGACGAGCGCGACGAGGTGATGACGACGTCTGAGAATCCAACCGTAGCTCTGGTCGGCCCCGGGGCGATCGGCACCACAGTGGCGGCGGCCCTGCACGAGGTGGGGCGCACGCCGACGATCTGCGGACGCTCGGGGCGCGAGCGCCTGGAACTGCGCCACGACGGGGGCTGCATCGTTGTACCGGGACCAGTTCGCACCGATCCGGCAGACATCACCGGCGAGTTCGATCTGGTCTTCCTTGCTGTTAAGGCGACGCAGGTCGAGGCTGCCGGGCCCTGGCTGTCGGCGCTGTGCTCGGCGAAAACCGTGATCTGCGTACTGCAGAACGGTGTCGAGCAGCGGGCGCTCGTAGCGCCCTACGCGCGCGGCGCGGTGCTGCCCGCCGTCGTGTGGTTCCCGGCGCAGCGGGAGTCAGACGGCTCGGTCTGGCTCCGAAGCGAACCGCGTCTGAGCTTGCCAGACACCCACGCGACGAGCATGCCGCTCGCGGCCCTGCACGGCACTCGCGTGACCGTTGACGTCGCCGCCGACTTCACGACCGTCGCGTGGCGCAAACTGCTGCAGAACGCGGTCGCCGGACTGCAGGTTCTCACCGGCCGACGGGCGGGGATGTTCACCCGCGCCGACATCACCGAACTGGCACTGGCGTATGCGGGGGAATGCGTCACCGTCGCCCGCGCCGAGGGCGCGGACCTCGGTGACGACGCAGCGCAGGAGATCGTCGACAAGTTCCACGCTCTCCCCGCCGACATGGGCACCTCGATCCTCGCCGACCGCGAGGCCGGACGCCCCCTGGAATGGGACAGCCGTAACGGCGTGGTACGCCGCCTCGGCCGCGCGCACGGCATTCCAACGCCGGTCAGCGACGTGGTACTCCCATTACTCGCGGCCGCCAGTGACGGGCCCGGCTAGTTCGGGACGCGCCGGCGATCAGCACGCCGGTCGATGTCGACGCGGTCGTGACCAACGGGGTGAGGTGCCGTGCGCGTTTCACATCGGCGCTCGTGTGTCGCCGCTCAACGAGTTCGCAACAGTCAGGAGTGGTATTGAACCTCGACCTCACCGGCCGGGTCGCGCTGATCGCCGGCGGCAGCAAGGGGATAGGCCGCGCAATCGCACTGGAGTTCGCCGGCCTCGGCGCGTCGGTCGCCATCGGTGCGCGTGGCCGAGTTGCCCTGCAGGAGACCGCGGCTGAGATCGAGGACCTGGCCTCCACTCCCTACGTGTTCGAAGGCGATCTGCGCCAGACGGCGAGCGTGGAACGGATGACCGGCGAGGTCGCCGAGTACTACGGCCGCATCGATATTCTCGTCAACAACGTCGGCGACTCCATCATGGGACACGACTGGCGGACAAGCGACCTCGAGTGGGCGGAAATGCTGGAGACCTCACTCATGAGCACCGTCCGCTGTTCACGGGCGGCGATCCCGCACCTGCTCGGGAGTCGGCACGCGCGGATCATCAACATCTCCTCGGTTAACGGGCACCAGCCGCCGGCGGGCCGCGGTGACTACAACGCCGCGAAGGCGGCCGTACTCGCATTCTCCAAGACCCTGGCCAACGAACTTGCTCCCAAGATAACCGTGAACAGCATCTGTCCGGCGCGCATCGACACGCCGCTGTGGCGGCGGATGGCCGAGTCCATGCTCGATGAGTCGACGTCGACTGTCGACGCGGTACTGGACCGTGTCGCGCGGCGCGATGTCCCGATGGGTCGATTCGGCCGACCCGAGGAAGTGGCGGCGCTCGCGGCGTTCCTGGCCTCGGATGCCGCGGCCTGGATCACCGGCGTCGCGTACAACATTGATGGTGGGTACACCAGGTCGGCGCTCTGAATCGGTCGACGCGCATCGAGGTTGCCGCGATCTGCACTCCCGAAGCTGCCTAGATGCCGTAGTGCTGCAGCGCTATTGGCTTTGGAGTGTGGCGACTCCCGGTCGCGGGTCTGTAGGTCTCCCTGCGGGAGTCGGCCGCGACGGCGCATACTCGGAGACCCATGGAGGATTCGTTCGTCACCCTGCGCGCCCGCCGTGCGTTGATCGGCGGACGCGAGGTGGCGGGCCCCTTCGTGACCATTCGCAACGGTCTCGTCGAGGAGGTGGGTCGGCACGGCCCCCGCGGCGGCCGGGTCGTCGACATCCGATCGCTGGATTTGATTCCCGGCGTCGTCGACTTGCATTGCGACAGCGTCAACCGGCGGCGACAACCTCGGCCGGGTACGCGTTTCCCGCTGGGCTCCACCCTCGTTCAGGCCGACACGGAGGCGATTTCGAACGGCGTCACCACGCAGTGCGTCTGCGTGACCGTCGACGAGGAATTGACACATTGGGGTGACGTCGCTCATCCTGCGGAGTGGTGGCGGGCGCTACGCGCCGGGCGACGTCGACTCAGGACCGACAGTTATCTGCATCTGAGATTCGAGCTGAGCGCGGAACTCGCCGAACTCCCCACGGAGCTCGTGGACGGCGGGTTCGCACGGGTCGTCTCCTATATGGTCCACGCGCCCGGCGTCGGGCAATACGCCCTCGACGGTGGGGCTTGGCACCGGTTGTACCCCGGGCGGCACCGGGCTGCTCCCGAGGAGTGGGATCGTCTCGCGTCCGGGCGGGCAGACCGGGCTCGCGACATCACGGCCGCGAGATCGCGCGTCGCCGACGCGGCACGCGGGGCTGGGATCGCGCTGGCATCCCACGACGATGTCACGATCGATGACGTCACAGCAGCGGCGCGGGTCGGAGCCACCATCTCGGAGTTCCCTCTCACGCTCGAGGCGGCGACGCAAGCACGTCGCCTCGGCTTAGGGGTCGTCGTCGGCGCTCCGAATGCCTGGCAGGGGCGCTCGCACTTGACATGGCTGTCAGCCCGCACCGCGGTCCGTGCGGGCATGGTCGATGCGATGGTCTCCGATTACCACCCGGCCTCGATGCTGGCGGCCGCGTACAGCCTGGCTCGTGACGAATGTGCCACCTGGGCTGAGTCTTTGAACCTGGTGACGCGGGGTCCGGCGCGCCTGGCCGGGTTTCACGACAGGGGGGAGATAGCGGAGGGCCTCGCCGCCGATCTCGTTGCCGTCGATGCTGCGGACGACACTCCGTTGGTGCGGCAGGTGTGGCGCAGTGGCGTTCCGCAGTTGGGTCTCGTCTGATTCCGTCCGAGGCGCGGTGCGCTCCTATTGCGTTTCGGCTATGACCTCGATAAGCAGAAACCGGGTTCTGCGTGACCGCGATCACGGGCAATGTGAAACGTGACTTCTTCAGCGCGAATACCAGGAGCCCAACGTGGGATCGACCTCGTTCACGGTCAACGGTCGGACGTACTCCGTGCCGGACACTCCCGTCGTCGTCATCTGTATCGACGGCAGTGAGCCCGCTTACCACATCGAGGCGATGAGGGCGGGACGCATGCCCTGGCTCACCCGGGTGCTGGACGGAGGTGCCAGCTCATGGCCCGCGCACTGCGCTATACCCGCACTCACGAACCCGAACAACGTCTCGATCGCCACCGGGCATCCGGCCGCGTTCCACGGCATCAGCGGCAACTACTTCTTCGACCCCGAGAGCGGCGAGGAGACCCTGATGAACGACAAGCGCTTTCTGCGGGGACCCACCATCTTCGCCGCGGCGAACGAGGCCGGGCTCGACGTCGTGGTCGTCACGGCGAAGAACAAGCTTCGTCGGATTCTCGGCGCCGGCCTGGTCGACGAGGGCCCGGGACTCGACGGCGCTCCGGGCTTCGTCGCTCCGTCGAGGACCGGCGTGTGCTTCTCCGCGGAGAGCGCTGACGACGCCACGGTCGTGGAGAACGGCATCGCCGACGTGACCGAGCTCGTCGGAAAGCCCCAACCGAGCGTGTACTCGGCTGATCTCAGCGAGTTCGTCCTCGCCGCCGGTGTCGCCATTCTCGCCTCGCGTCGGGTGGACCTGATGTTCCTGTCGCTCAGCGACTTCGTCCAGCACAAGCACGCACCGGGTACGGCGGCGGCGGACGACTTCTACGCGATGATCGACTCCTACGCCGCTCAGATCGATGAGCTCGGCGCCACCTTGGTACTCACCGCTGACCACGGCATGAGTTCCAAGAGCGACGACGACGGCCGACCACGCGTCCTGTACGTCGAGGACGAGGTGCGCAGAATCCTCGGACTGCCAGAAGTTTCCGACGATCAAGCTCACGACGGGGTGCGCGTCATCCTGCCGATCACCGATCCGTACACCGTCCACCACGGCGCACTCGGCTCGTTCGCGAGCGTATACCTGCCCGCCGGCGCCGAATTGGACGCGGTCAGCGCCGCCCTGCGGGCACTGGACGGCGTAGAGGCGGTGCACCTCCGGGAGGAGGCCGCGCGGCTGTACGCGCTTCCCCCGGACCGGATCGGAGAGATCGTAGTGCTGGCTGAGGCCGGAACGGCACTGGGCCGCTTCGCCGACTGGCACGACCTGAGCGGCCTGGACGCTCCCCTGCGTTCGCACGGCGCGTTGGGGGAGTTGCAGATTCCGTTCATCGTCAATCGCGAACTGCCGAGGCCGCCCGCACTCGACGAGCCTTACGGCGACCTCGCCTACGTACACAACTACGACGCCTTCTGGGTGGCGACCACCCTCGCCGCACAGCACCAGAAAACAACATCCCCCGTCAAAGCAATGGTCAGCACTGCAAAGGATCGGTGAACAACGATGTCCAGCACGTTCCAGAAGCCCCCGAAGTTGGATCCTGTCGAAGTATCCGAACAGAAGTACTCGCGCCTGAAGTGGCGCATGCTGCTCGCTGCGATGTTCTGTTACCTGTTTTTCTACACGGGCAGGCAGACTTTCGGGTTCGCCATCCCTGGCCTCCAGGCGGATCTGGGGCTCAGCAAGACCACGCTCGGCGCAATCAGTGGCGCCATGCTGTGGTCCTATGCACTCGGACAGATGATCAACGGCAACCTCGCGGACAAGTGGGGCGGCCACCGCCTGATGACCGCGGGGGCGGTGGTTTCGACGATCCTGAACTGGTGCACGAGTTTTGCGGTCGGCGCCAAGACGCTCGCGGTGCCATGGGCAGCGAACGGATTTGTCCAGGCAGCAGGGTGGCCGTCCGGTGGTCGTGTCATCTCCAACTGGTGGGGGTCGCACGAACGCGGAAAGAGCTTCAGCTTCTACACCTTCGCGGCCGGCATGGCCTCGGTTCTCGCTTTCGTCACCTCGACCCTTGTAGTCGACACCTTCCACCTTTCGTGGCACTGGATCTTCCGAATCCCGGTGCTGCTCATGCTCGTCGGCGGAATCACGTTCTTTCTGGTTGCCCGTGAGAGTCCGAAGGCTGCGGGTGTCAAGCCGCCGGCGTCGCACACGGAGAAAGAGGTCATCGAGGAGCCCCAGGTCGATGGCGAGGATCAGGAGCGGTCGTTGACCCGGTACCGGTTGGTGCTTCGCAACCGGAAGATCTGGTCCACGGGTGTCGCGATCGGTTTCCAGAACGCCGCGCGGTATGGATTGTTGATCTGGGTGCCGGTGCACTTCCTGGGTTCCGATTGGAAGTCGGGCGACGGCGGGATCAGTCCGCTGTGGATCACGGTCGCGCTGCCTTTCGGTATGGCTGTCGGGGCGTTGACGAACGGCCAGTTGTCGGACCGGTTCTTCGGCTCGCGGCGCGACCGGCCCATCATGTTGTTCATGCTGGCAGGCGGGGTCTGTGCCGTGACGCTGTGGCTGGCCGAGCTGGGCACTTACGGCGGAATCGTGGTGCTGTTCCTCGCGGGGTTCTTCGTCTACGGACCGCAGTCGTCATTCTGGGCGCTGTGCCCGGATCTCGTGGGTAAGCGGATGGCCGGCACGGCCACGGGAGTGGTCAACTGCTTCTCGTACGTCTTCGCGGGCGCCGCCGAGCCGTTCATCGGTCACCTGATCGACGGCGCTGGTGACACTTCGCTGGTCTTTCCGATTGTCGCCACCAGCTGTGTGCTGAGCGCTGCAGCCGCATTCACGATCAGACGGTGACCGATGAACGGCGTAACCACACCTGACAACCAGTTTCCCAATGGATGCCGCGACCGTGTTCCGGACATCCACGACAGGTCCAACTGAGGAGAGAAGTACATGCCCGTAGTGCCCTTGAACGCGATTCTCAAGCCCGCGTTCGACGAGAGGTACGGCGTTCCTGCGATCAACGTGTTCAACGACTTGACGATGGAGGCGGTTCTGGCCACAGCTGTCGCGGAACGTTCTCCGCTCATCGTGCAGACGTCGGTCAAGACCGTCCGCAGCGTCGGTGCCGCGACTCTGTTCGCGATGTGGGAGGCGATGACAGCGGGGATCGAGGTGCCGGTGTCGCTTCATCTCGATCACTGCCCGGATCGCACGGTGATCGCCGAATGCCTTGAACTCGGCTGGAACTCGGTGCTCTTCGATGCGTCCGAGCTTCCGGTGGCCGAGAACCGTCGTCAGACGATCGAAGTCGTCGCCGAAGCCCGCCTACACGGCGCGCACGTCGAAGGCGAGATCGAATCGATCACCGGAGTCGAGGACGACCACGGGTCCGACGAGGAAGGCCAACGCCAGCCGCTGGACACCGTGCTCGATTTCATCGGGGGCACCGGTGTGGACGTCTTCGCCCCCGCCATCGGCAACGCGCACGGCGTGTACAAGCAGGAGCCCGTGCTCGACTTCGCGCGCGTGGAGGACATCGTCGGGGCGACGAGCATCCCCATCGCGCTGCACGGCGGCAGCGGGCTGACGGAGTCGGACTTCACCCGATTGATCTCGTTGGGATGCGCGAAGGTGAACATCTCCACGGCCCTAAAGATGACGTACATGCGGGCCGGTCTGGACCACCTGCGGGAGGCCGAGCGCACCGACAAGTGGGATCCGCCATCACTGTTCAAGGACACGGCGGGACAGATTCACCTCATGGTGTCGGATCTGATGCGGCAGTTCGGAAGTGCGGGGGCCGCGTCGTGACCGGTATGGGTTACACGCTGATCTTCGACTGCGACGGAGTGCTGGCCGACACGGAACGACACGGACACCTACCGGCGTTCAACGGCGCGTTCGCCGAACTCGGTATCCCCATGCGATGGAGCGAAGACGACTACGCCGATCTCGTTCGCATCGGCGGCGGGAAGGAGCGAATCACCGCCGCGTTGGCCGAACCGCGCCGTGACGGCCTGTTCGGGCAGGATGGTGTGCCCGATGACGTGGTGCCGCGAATCCACAAGGTGAAGACCGCCATCTACCGTTCCTTGGTCGCTGACGGTGTCATGCCGCCACGGACCGGGGTGGCGCGGCTTATTCGCTCGGCGCTCTCGGACGGATGGCAGGTTGCTGTGGCATCGACCTCCGCTCCCGAATCCGTGCGATCTGTGCTCGATTCCGTTGTGGGACAGCACCTCGCAGAGAGCATTCCGATCTTCGCCGGCGACGCGGTCCCGGCGAAGAAACCCGCTCCGGACATCTATCTGCTGGCGCTGAATCGACTGGGCGCCGACACCGACAAGACGATTGTCGTCGAGGACAGCGCCGTCGGAATGCGTGCGGCGTTGTCGGCCGGGCTCGCGTGCATCGTCACACCCAGCAGCTACACGATGGACGAGGACTTCACACCGGCTGCCGCGGTCGTGACCTCGCTGGGCGACACCGGCCACCCGACGACAGTCGTCTCCGATCCGCACCACGTCGGATTCGGCGACGTCGTCGATGTCGAGGCGCTACAGCGGCTGCTGGCCCTGCGCCGTCAATCACTCAGCTCAACACACCGGGAGTAGAAATGAGTTCGATCGAATCAGTTTGTGCAGCAGTGCGAATAATTGCCGACACGGCGGTGCGCAACGAGCAGTATTTCTGTGAGTTGGACGCCGTGGCAGGTGACGGCGACTTCGGGTTCTCGCTGGCCCGCGGCTTCGAGTCCGTGTTGGAGAACTGGGACGCCATCGACGCCACGACTCCGTCTAGCTTTCTGCGGGGCGTGGCCACCACGCTATCGAACCGGCTGGGAGGAACGTCCGGCCCGATCTGGGGCACCGCCTTCATGCGAGCCGGAGCGGCGGTCAAGGACCGCACCGAGCTTGGCCTGCAGGACGCACGCGCGATGATCGACGCCGCGATCGGTGGGATCGAACGCCGCGGCGGAGCGACCCTGGGGGACAAGACCCTGCTCGATGCGCTGTACCCGGTGCGCGACGAACTCGCCTCCGCGACCACGCGATCCGACGCGCCGGCCGAAGTCGCTGCAGCCGTGGCCGCCGCCGCGCGCCGCGGCGCCGAGCACACCAGGGAACTCAAGGCCAACCGCGGGCGGGCCAGCTACGTCGGCGACCGCAGCATCGGGTACGAGGACCCCGGTGCCGTCGCCGTCGCCGTCATGGCCGAGAACATCGCCCAAGCCTGGTCATCGAGAACCGACACCGACCCATCCCGACCCCTTCAGGAGGAATCACACCGATGAAACGATTTGTCAACGACCCCAAAAATTTCGTGGCCGAGATCCTCGACGGGGTCGCGCGCGCCAATCCCGCTACCCTGCGGTACGAGCCTAAGTTCAATCTCATCGTCCGTGCCGACGCACCGGTGGCCGGCAAGGTCGCCATCGTGCAGGGTTCGGGGTCCGGGCACGAACCGGCCCACGTCATGAACGTCGGCCCCGGCATGCTCGACGTTGCTTGTCCAGGTGACGTCTTTGCCGCACCGCCGGTGGATTACGTGATGGCCGCGATCCGTGAGGTCGCCACGGATGCCGGCGTCCTGCTGCTCGTCAACAACTACACCGGTGACAAGATGGCCTTCGAGATGGCTCAGGAGATGGCCGCCGACGAGGACATCGAAGCGCAACTCCTCTTCATCAACGACGACGTCGCCGTCCAGGATTCGACCTACACGGTCGGACGCCGCGGTGTCGCCGGCAACTTCTTTGTCATCAAGGCCGTGGGCGGTGCCGCCGAGCGGGGCGACAAGCTCGATGATGTCCGCGCCATCGGCGAGCGGGTCAATGCCAACACGCGATCGCTCGGCGTCGCGCTCACGGCGTGCTCGCCGCCGGCAAAGGGTGCGCCGTTGTTCGACTTGGCCGATGACGAAATCGAATTCGGCGTCGGCATTCACGGGGAGCCGGGGCGCCGACGTGAGAAATTGCGTTCCGCCAACGAGATCATCGACGAGATGGTTGACACCGTCGTCGCCGACAAGCCGTACGAGCCGGGCGCGCGTGTCGCGCTCATGGTGAACGGGCTGGGCTCGACCCCCATCAGCGAGCTCTACCTGCTGTACGGCCGCGCCCACGAGCGCCTCGCCGACAAGGGATTGGACGTCAAGAGGTCCTACGTCGGCAACTACTGCACCGCCCTGGACATGGCCGGGGCATCGATCACCCTCGTCGAGCTCGACGACGAAATCGATACTCTTCTGGATGCACCCGCGGCGACCGCGCTGCGGATCTTCTGAGCGAGGCCGCGACAGTATGCGACTCGGCATATTGACCAGCGGTGGCGACTGCCCCGGATTGAACGCCGTGATCCGCGGGGCAGTGCTCCAGGGAACCCGCGCATACGATGACGAGTTCGTCGGGTTCAAAGACGGGTGGCGCGGCGTCATGGAACGCGACTACGTGTCGCTGGACTGGCGGGCGGTGCGCGGTCTGAACCGACGCGGCGGCACGGTACTGGGAACGTCCCGGACCAATCCGTTCGCCGCCGGCACCGATGATCTCACTGTCTACACCGCGCTCGCGGATTCGGGAATCGACGCCCTCATCGCGATCGGCGGTGAGGGGACGCTCTCGGTAGCCGCCGAACTGAAGCGCGGCGGGGTCCGCGTGATCGGAGTACCGAAGACCATCGACAACGACCTGTCGGCGACGGACTACAGTTTCGGGTTCGACACCGCCGTCGAGGTAGCCACCGAGGCGATCGACCGGATTCAAACCTCGGGGGAGGCGCACCACCGGTGCATGGTCGTCGAGGTGATGGGCCGCAACGCAGGATGGATCGCACTGCACGCCGGCCTCGCGTCGAGTGCGCACGCCATCCTGATCCCGGAGGTGAAGGTCTCCATCAAACAGATCTGCAGCTGGATGGAGAGCACTCGTGACCGCGGCCGCACGCCGCTTGCGGTTGTGGCCGAGGGATTCGCGCTGGACACCATGGACACGCCGCACCACCGGCACGGTCTGGACACATTCGGGCGCCCGCGGCTAGGCGGAATCGGTGACATGCTGTCCGCGCTCATCGAAGAGCACACCGGCATCGAGACACGTGCCACCACACTCGGTTACATCCAGCGCGGAGCCGTCCCAACCGCATTCGATCGGGTGCTCGCCACCCGAGTCGGCATGGCGGCAGTCCGCTCCGGGCACCGGGGCGACTGGGGCACCATGGTGGCAATCCACGGCACCGACCTCGTCAACGTTCCGCTCGACGACGCCGTGGCCGAACTCAAAACCGTTCCTGCGGCCCGGTACGACGAGGCCGTCACGCTGCTGGGGTGACGGAGACGGCCGACTCCCCGCTCTGTCCTTCACCATGGGACTTTCGTGCGCTCCGCCGCCGCCCAGCGTCCGGTTAAACGGTCTCGATGCGCACAGTGCGCGCACCCAAGACGAATCCGATCGAAAGTGAGACGAACGCACTCCCATGAACAGTCCAGCCTACCGAGCCACTTCCAGAATTTCGTTCCGGCTCACCTCCGACGAAGCGCGGTTCGTGTGGCAGGACCAGGCGGCGTGCCGCGGGATGGACACCGCGGCGTTCTTCCCGGAGCTCGCGGGCACCAGCGCGAAGCAAAAGGCGGACATGCGAGGCAAGGTCGACGACGTGGTCGCGATATGCAGCAGTTGCCCCGTACGGCAACGCTGCTCGCAATACGCCAACGCAACACGCACGTCCTGGGGTGTCTGGGGCGGTCGCCTGCTCACCGGATTCTGACCACGCGTGAAACCCCGCGCACCGAATTGCAATGCCAAAGGAGAGACATGCCCATCGCCACGCCCGAGGCTTATACCGAGATGCTCGGCCGCGCCAAGGAACTCTCCTTCGCCTTTCCGGCGATCAACTGTGTTGGATCGCAGAGGCATCAATGCGGCGATCAAGGGGTTCGCCGACGCCGGCAGCGACGGCATCATCCAGTTCTCCACCGGTGGAGCGGAATTCGGTTCAGGTATCGGAGTCAAGGACATGGTTGTCGGCGCCACCGCGCTCGCCGAGTTCGCGCATGTCGTGGCCGCCAGATATCCGATCACGGTGGCGTTGCACACCGATCACTGCCCGAAAGACAAGCTCGACAGTTTCGTGCGTCCGCTGCTGGCGATCTCGGCTGAGCGGGTCAAGAACGGCCGGGATCCGTTATTCCAGTCGCATATGTGGGACGGGTCGGCGGTGCCGATCGACGAGAACCTGCAGATCGCGCAGGAGCTCCTGAAGCTCTCGGCAGCGGCGAAGATCATCCTGGAGATCGAGATCGGCGTGGTCGGCGGCGAGGAAGACGGTATGGAGGCTGAGATCAAACGACAAGCTGTACACACTGCCGAGGACTTCGAGAAGACCATCGACGCGCTCGGCGCCGGCGAGCAGGGCAAGTACTTGCTGGCGGCGACGTTTGGCAACGTGCACGGCGTGTACAAGCCCGGCAACGTCAAGCTCAAGCCCGAGGTGCTTGGTCAGGGTCAACAAGTGGCGGTGGCGAAGCTCGGGCTGCCGGAGGGTTCCAAGCCGTTCGATTTCGTGTTTCACGGTGGGTCGGGTTCGCTGAAGTCCGAGATCGAAGACTCGCTGAAGTTCGGCGTGGTGAAGATGAATGTCGACACCGACACGCAGTACGCATTCACCCGGCCGGTCGTGAGTCACATGTTCTCCAACTACGACGGGGTGCTCAAGGTCGACGGTGAGGTCGGCAACAAGAAGGTCTACGATCCGCGCAGCTACCTGAGGAAGGCCGAGGCGGGCATGACTAAGCGCGTCATCGAGGCGTGCAACGACCTGCACAGCAGCGGCCGGAGCGTGACCGCGGCGCCATAGACAAGCGCATTGGCGGGTATAGCGAACGGGTATAGCGAAATAGCGCTTGTGGACACTCTGACGTGAACGGCAGTCTGGCGGCGACAGTTCCACGGCGAGATTCAGTGACGAGTGCGGATTCGATAACAACTTGGAGGATCGATGGCAGACGTGACCGGGACCGGCAGCACAGTGCCCGTGGACGTGGTTCGCGCCGGAGTGCTGGACGTCGCCTACGAAAGGTACGGCGATCGGCGCGGTTGGCCGGTTGTGTTACTTCACGGGTTCCCGTATGCGCCTAGATGTTACGACGATGTGGTGGGGCCGCTGGTGGAAGCCGGCGCCGATGTGGTGGTGCCATACCTGCGTGGCTACGGTCCGACACGCTTCGTCGATGCGACGACGTTGCGTTCGGGTCAGCAGGCCGCGGTGACGCACGACTTGCGCGAGTTGATCGTCGCGCTCGGGCTCGAGGGTCCGATCGTGGCCGGTTTCGACTGGGGCGGTCGCGCAGCATGCATCGTGTCAGCGCTCTGGCCGGACTTGGTGTCAGGTTTGGTGACGGTGGACGGTTACAACGTCCAGAGAATCGCGGGAGCGTTGACACCCGCTGTGCCGGAACGGGAGGCCGTGTACTGGTACCAGTACTACCTGCACGGTGAGCGGGGGCGTCGAGGGCTGGAACGATACCGCGTCGAGTACGCGAAGCTGCTGTGGCAGCAGTGGTCTCCGCGTTGGTCGTTCTCCGACGAGACCTTGGCGGCCACGGCGCGGGCGTTCCAGAACCCGGATTTCGTCGACGTGGTTGTGCACAGCTACCGACATCGTTACGGACTCGTCGACGGTGATCCGGCGTACGAGGCCACCGAGGAGCTCATCGCTGCCGAACCCGTGGTTACCGTCCCCACCGTCGTGCTGGACACCGAGCACGACGGGCTGGGTAAGCGACCCATCTCTGGAACCCACGAGGACCACTTCAGCCGACTAGTCGGCTACCGCCTCGTGGACGCCGGCCATGGGCTGCCGCAGGAGAACCCCCAGGCCTTCGCCGAGGCGGTACTGGTGCTGAACCCCCGGTGAGCGGCCGTTGCAGAGTGCAATCCTGCTGAAGCGACGGTCGGTCCGGGTCAGCGGTCCGAAACAGTTCCATGCGTACGCATAGATCCGGCGCGGTTCGACAGCAGTGCGCTCGGCCACGTGTTGAGATCTCGGAGACCGTCGAGGAAGGCTCTCTCGCTGGGCGCCAATACCCGCTCCCTACGGTAGGCAGCGACGACGGGCCTCCCGACCGGGGGCGGGTCCACCTCGACGCTGGCGAGCATGCCGTGCTCCAACTCCTGACGGACGGCGTGTTCGGAGAGCAGTGAGATGCCCAGGCCTGCGCGCACCGCCTGCTTCACCGTCTCGCTGCCCCACATCTCGGTCGAAGCTACTTCGTGCAACTGCCATTCGGCGAGTGCCTCGGACTGCAGCGAGCGGGTCCCCGAGCCCCGCTCCCGAAGGATGAACCGCTGCTCCAGAAGCTCCTTGGCTGCGATCCGCTTGCCGGCGAGCGGGTGGTCCGGAGCGGCCACCAGGACGGCGAGGTCCAGCATGATCTCTCGGGTCTCGAGCTGCGCGTTGGACGGTTTGCCCACGAAGACGCCCAATCCGACCTCACCGGACACCAGTCGCGCGGTGAGCTGCTCGACGTTGCCCACGAACAAGTCGCATTCTATGTCCGGGTGCAGATGCTGGAACTGGCCGAGAAGATGGGGGAGCAGATAGGTACCGACCGTCGTGCTTCCCCCGAGTCGCAGGTGCCCACGGCTGAGGCCCTGGACCTGCCGCACGGCCGATACCGCCTCTTCGCCGAGCAGAATCAGCCGTTTTGCGTATTCGGCGAGCACTTCGCCTTCGGCCGTGGCCCTCGCACGCCCGCTGGAGCGGTCGATTAGGGTCGCGTCGACCGTTGCCTCCAGCTGACGTACCTGCTGGGATACCGACGGCTGGCTCATGAACAGCTTGTTGGCCGCAGCGGAGAATCCTCCGCACTCGACCACCTGCAGAAAGACCTGCAGCTGGTGGGATTTCAGCTCCATGGGCACCTTTCAGTTCGCGACAGACCAGCGCGTGACGGCGGGGTGACGGACCTCACAATCTCTACCATAGCAACCTGTACATACAGGTGAGCCCTTTTCGTCGGATCGGCAATGGCGCAGTAGCGCCGATCCTCACTGGTATAGGCAGGAAAGTATTGGTGTCATTGGGTTTTACGATGCCGCGGCCATTGATCCGCCCAATGGTCAACTTGTATGGTCAGGTCTGTGACAGAGGCGTTGCACATCCAGATCGCACAGGACATCCGCGAGCGCGTTCGCGTCGGTGAGCTCGCTGTAGGAGCCGCGCTGCCGTCGGAGTCGCAGCTGTGCAGTCAGTGGAACGCCTCGCGTGGTCCGGTGCGTCAAGCTCTTGCCACTCTGCGGGCGGAGGGGGTCATTACGGGGGGCGCCGGCAAGCCGCCCGTGGTGTGCTCAACGGCGATCGGTCAGCCATTCGACACCCTGCTGTCCTACTCGGCCTGGGCGGTCTCGATCGGGCGCACTCCCGGGCAGCGAACACTCGAGTTGACGTTGCGTCCGGCGGACGAGATAGCCGCGGCGAACCTGGACGTCGCCGTCGGTGAACCCGTCGTGCAGGTGCTGCGCTTGCGCTACCTGGACGGAGAAATCGCCATGCTCGAACGCGGGACGTTCGTCGCGCACGTCGGCCGACTGCTGTTCGACTTCGACACCGACTCCGGGTCGATGTGGGCATATTTGCAGTCTCGAGGCATCCGTTTAGCGAGGGCCTCGCACGTCATCGCGGCAGTGGGCGCTGACTCGGTCGACGCATTGCATCTCGGTGTCGCACAAGGCTCTCCGCTGCTTCGCCAGCAGCGCTCGACGCGGGCCGCCGACGGCGAGCTCGTCGAGTTCCACGACGACCGCTACCTGCCGGACATTGTCAGCTTCACCCTGGACAACAACCTCGACGTGCGTTCCACCCTGGTACGCAACGCGTCACCCTAGAAAGGAAACACATTGAGTAACAAAACGGTTCAACCTGAGCTCGTCGTTCTGGACATGGCGGGCACGACCATCGACGAGGGTCTTGCCGTGTACCGGGTACTTGAGGAGACGGTCGTCGCGCACGGTGGGTCGCCGACCCAGGCCGACATCAACAAGTGGCACGGAGCCGCAAAGCACGAGGCACTGCGCGTCATGCTCACGCCTGAGGGAGAGGAACCGCTCAGTGACGAAGTACTGAAGCCCATCGTCGATGACTTCCGCTCCCGGCTCAAGGCCGCCTACGCCGAACGTCCGCCGGTCGCTCTTCCGGGAGTGGAACAGGCTCTCGCCGACCTCCGCGCCGCGGGCATTCGGGTGGCCCTGAGCACCGGCTTCGACCGCGACGTCGTCAACTCGTTGTTGTCCGCCCTTGGCTGGGAGGGTAATGCCGTGGCCGATACCGTCCTGTGCGGTAGCGATGTGCCTGCGGGCCGCCCAGCGCCGTTCATGATCTTCCGGGCGATGGAACAGCTGAACGTGCAGGACGTCTCCAAGGTGCTGGTGGCGGGGGACACCCCACGTGACCTGGAGTCGGGCACGAACGCCGGGGCCGGTTTCGTCGTTGGGGTCCTGTCGGGCGCTAGCGACAAGGAGGAGCTCAGCGCACATCCGCACACCCACCTGCTGTCCTCGGTCGCCGACATCCCCGGCCTCATCGGCGTGCGCCAGGCCTGGGCGAAGACGTCATGACAGATCAGCTGCAGCAGACGGCCACGCCGGCGCAGGTAAAGCACACCCTCGCGGCGATCTGGCGCGGCGGGGACGACGTGGCGCTCGAGTCGGTACCGGTGCCCCCACTCGAGCCCGGTGAAGTGCTGGTGAGGGTGACGCTGGCCACGGTGTGCGGCAGCGATCGCCACACCGTGAGCGGGCGACGCGCCCAGCCCTGCCCCTCAATCCTGGGTCATGAGACCGTCGGACACATCGTGGCGTTCGGCGGCGGCGACGAGCTGCAGTCGGTGGACGGCCGGCAGCTCCAGGTCGGTCAGCGCGTCATCTGGTCGGAGACGCTGCCGTGCGGCACCTGCGACCGCTGTCTCGCCGGTGTCACGGCCAAGTGTCGTACCGTCCGCAAGGCGGGGCACGAGGCCTTCGACTCGAGTTGGGCGTTGTCTGGGGGGTACGCCGAGCACGTGCTGCTGCCGCGGGGAATGCCGATCGCCATCGTCGAGGACGACGTAACCGACGCGCTCGCCGCGCCGGCCGCGTGCGCGACGGCGACGGTCATGGCCGTCATCGAACGGGCCATGCCGTTGGCGGGCCGGCGCGTCGTGGTCATCGGGGCGGGCATGCTCGGACTGACTGCACTGGCGGCCGCCGCGGACACGGGGGCGTCGTCGGTCACTGCAGTCGACCCTGCGGCCGAGCGACGGGAACTTGCCCTGCAGTTCGGCGCGACCTCTGTCGTGGCGTCGATCGGCGATGTAGAGCAGTGCGACGTCCTGATCGAGCTGTCGGGAAAGGCGGCGGCGTTGCAGGAGGGCATTGGCAAGCTCGACGTTCAGGGCGTCGCCATCTTCGCCGGCTCCGTCGCTCCGGACGGCGACATAGCGGTGGACCCGGAATCGGTCGTGCGGCGCCACCTGTCGTTCCGCGGCGTGCACAACTACGAGCCCCGGCACCTGATCCAGGCGCTGGACTTCCTTCAGCGAACCAATGTTCGGTTTCCGTGGACGGATCTGGTGGCCGAACCAGTACCGCTCGATCGGATTGGCAGCCTGTTGACCGGAGCGCCGGGCACCAAACCCCGGTACTCGGTCGCGCCGTGACGATGCGGTGACGGTTCCGAACCGGTACCGCGGATAGGGACGAGGTGAGGGCTCGCGGTGATCGTGCGGGTGCGGCGAACGCACTCCGCACCTCACCTCGGGCATCGCCGGAGACGGGGGTTCCAACCGTTCCCCCGACGACATTCACGACTCCGCAAACGATTTTAATCGCAGCCGGCCGCCTCAGCAGCTGACGGCGCCAGGAATCCGGCATCGGCCCGCGGCGGCCGCGCGGAGCACCGCCGGCCTGAGGGGAGCACACGAGCGATGACGACCCTGGACCAGCTACATGACTGTCTTCTGCTGGACCTCGACGGCACGGTGTATCGAGGTCCGCGGCCCACCCCCGGCGCCGTGAACGCGATGAGATCCAGTACCGCCCGCGCTCTATTCGTCACCAACAACGCGTCCAAGACCCCTTCCGAAGTCGCGACGGATCTGCGCAGACTCGGAGTCGCCGCCACCGCCGAAGACATCGTCACAAGCGCTCAGAGCGCGGCCGCGCTGCTGGCGGACCAGCTGGACGGCGGCCAGAAGGTCTTGGTGCTGGGCACCGAGGCGCTCGCCGCCGAGATCCGAGCCGCGGGCCTGGCGCCGGTCCGCGCGTCCGCAGACGCGCCTGCCGCGGTCGTGCAGGGACACTCCACGTCGACCGGGTGGACGCAGTTGTGCGAGGCGGCACTCGCCATCCGCGCCGGCGCGGTCTGGGTCGCGACGAACCTGGACGCCACACTTCCGTCGGAACGCGGCCTGGTGCCCGGCAACGGCTCGATGGTCGCCGCCCTGGCTACCGCCGTCGACCGGGCTCCGCAGGTCGCCGGTAAGCCGACGCCGGCGATCATCGCCCGAGCACTGTCACGGGGCGACTTCAGATCCCCGCTCGTCGTCGGCGACCGCCTCGACACCGACATCGCCGCGGCAGACGCCGCGGGTCTGCCGAGCATGCTTGTGCTGACTGGCGCGACCAGTGCCGGCGACGCGGTGCGCGCCGGTCCCGGGCACCGGCCCACCCACATCGCACGCGACCTCGGCGGACTGCACGAAGCCGCCGCCGACATCGCCGTCGCCGAACACCCGGCGTGGAGCGTGACGGTCGGCCGTCGATCTATTGGCATCACTTCCACCGGCGCCGATCCCGGCGCTGACGGTCTATCGGTAGTGCGCGCCGCGGCACATGCACTGTGGAACAACGACATTCGCGACGAGCGGAAAACCCTTGAGCCAGGCGACGACGCCGCATGGGTGGCCCTTCACCGCTGGGCTCTGCTACCCGACACCGGATCGGGGAAGGGACGTGTGAGACCGGGACCGGAGGATCCCTGTTCGACGCGAGCGCAGACACCGCCATGAGCGGCGACGACGCGAACCGCGCTGGCACCACCCGCAGGCGCCCGCGGCGGCCGGTGAGGAGACCACCAGATTCGCCTGCAGCGCAGGGGATTCGAACGGAGCACTATTGGAAAGGACGTGCCGTGCAGTGCCCGCATGACGATCCTGGGACGGACACGCAACCCGTTGCGCGCCGAACCGATCCGGTGTCCTCCCACCGTCTCGGGTGGCTGGTGATCGACGCTCTCAAGAACGTGCTGCCCGAACAGGCTCTTCCGCCCATCTACATGCATCTGGGATGCCGTCACTACCGGCGGGCGATCACTGCAGCACTGGAGGCGTCCGCTGCGACGGGGACCTTGATACCCGACGCAGTCGCCACCGAGATCGCCTGCTGGCTGAACGCGTACGACGAGCATCCCGATCAGCAGCGACTGCAGCGACTGCTCGCCGACACGAGACGCCGAACGAACGGCGCCGTTTCGTCACACGTCGGCTCGAGCTGAGTCCGCCGACGACGGGAGCGTCCGTACCAGACACCGAAGGCCGCGGATCTTGCTTCAGGGAACGCCGGCTCACTCGACGTAGGGACACGTTGCACCGCGCTCAACAAAACCCCGACCCGATATTACTTCTACGAGATGCACGCCGATGAGCACGCGTACCGCCATGGGCACTGCGGCGCGGTTCACTCCGCAAGCTGGCAGGAGGCCGCGAAAGAGGTCGTGGTCGAGGGCAGCACACGGTTGATACCCGCACAGCGCGTCGACTTGGGCAGTTCGACCCACGGAGGGCATCTGAGACCGGAGCGCGCGGTAAGTCTAAGACTGCGACTGTTCTCGATAAGGCGAAGAACGGCCGTGGCAGCGGCTTTCGGGTGCCGCCGTGGTCTGCGACTGGACGGCGACGGGTTCAGCCACAGCGGATGACACGAACGCAGAGCGGCCCAAGCGCATTCGCGGTCACCGCGAGCAGGTGGCGCTGAACATGCCGACGGCGGCGACCACCAGGACGACGTCAATCAGGATGGCGTATGACTGCGGGCGGAGGCGGCGGACGAGGCCGCGCGTGAAAAAGGTTCCGATCATCAGCGCGACGCCGATGACGAGACCCCTGCCGACGATGTCCCAGTCCAGTGCGCCGGACTGGCCGAAGGTAGCGAGTTTGGCGAAATACAGCAGCAGCGAGCCGGCGGCCTCGCTCCCGAGGAAAGCGCCACCGCTTAACCCGAATCCGGTGAAGACCGGCACGCTCAGTGGGCCCGTCGACAACACCAGGCCTGTAAGAAATCCTACGACGCCGCCTGCAATTGCGAGCTGCCACAACCTCACCCGCCACGCACGCCTCGCAACCACCCGTCGAGCCGGGATCATCGCCAGGAAGAAGACGCCCAATAGTCCGTCAACGACTCTCGGCGAGATAGTCAGCAACGTGTGTGCGCCGAGAACGGCACCGGGTGCGCCCGGCGCGGCGTACACCAACACCGGCCGCCATTGTATTTGACGCCACCAGGCGGCGACTCGAGCGACGTTGGCCATGACGGCCGCGATGCCCATCATGGGTACCGCCATTCGCGGACCGTACAGCTCCACCATTACGGGTAGAAGGATCAGCGAGGACCCGGTTCCGACGACACTGCCCAAGGCTCCCGCGCCCAGGGCCAACAGGAAAACGGCGATCAACGACAACACTGATAGGACCTTCTCGCCGGAGTGGGGCACGCCAGCGGCGATCCTCCAGGCTTTTGTCCGTTCAGATGACCGCGATCCATCCAGAACCGCGGTGGCGCCGCTCGGACCAGACGCGCGCCGACAGGGGCGCGCCGGAACCCTAGGCGCTGTCAGATCTACCGTAGCAGCCAGAGGGACGGTTCCAGCCCGGCGCGGGCTGCGAAGGCGAAAGTCATTGCACGTGCGGGCCTTGCCTGATGCGTTCGCCCGTCGTGGGCGACTGCGTCCGTCGCATCCCCGACTATCGACTTCTCACCGCACGGCTCTCGACGCACTGGACGTGGCGCCGTCTTCGCGCGGAAACCCATCGCCCGGCTCGACATGTCACTCCGATGCCGGTCCGATGCGAGGGTTGAGTTACGTCGAACAGCTGAGGTCAAGCTGCTGAGTGCTTACTGGCTTCGAGGTGAGCCGCGGTGATCTCAAGGAAAGCGCGGTAAAGACTCTCGTTGCGACGGACTTCGGGTACGACGAGACATGCCTGGGTTGGTTGGATGTCCTCTACGCGTACCCAGGTGAGTCCGGGATGCGCCATGGACGCTGCTGCTGTGAGCGGCAGCAGCTACAGAATTCCCCACCACGATCTGCTCAGCTTTCGCCTCGGTGATGCATGAGCGATGTGTTCCCGGATTGAGGATCTTTTCGGCAGCGAGGTCAGCCAACCGCAGTTGTCGTTGGCCGGAGAGGCGGTGCCCCGCAGGTAGCACGGCGACCGTGGGCTCGTAGCCGATGTCGACGACGTGCATTCCGCTGTCGTCGAACGGGCGACGCAGGTATCCCACGTCGGCGCGTCCGTCTCGCAATGGTGCGTCTTGGTCCCACCACCTGACCTGAAAGACGTCGATCTGCACGTCGGGGTACCTAGCGGAGAAGGCATGGATGGGTGAGGACACCCACGAACGCTACGGACTCGAGGTCGACGAGGCGGTGCTCCGCGAGGACATCTCCGATCACGTCGCCCTAGTGGCTGAGCGAATGCGGCTTGGTCGCCAGGCCGCGAAGTTCTACGTCACCGAGGACACGATCAGCGAGATGGCTGACCGCATCGGCGCGCACGTTCGCCGTGAGCAAACGCGGCGGGGTAGACCGCGGCTTCTTCGCGCGGTGGACTAATGTCAGCAACGATTCCCAGCCGATTCGCTATCTCCCGGCCTATAGGAGATAGCGGCAACGTTGCGGGTGCAGTGGCTATCGGACTGATACTGGTAATCGGGGTTGGTGCGATCATCGCAGTAGCTTTCAGCGGCGGTCCCCGAGGGTGTTTCGTCGACGAAGTAACCGTGAGTCAAGACCAAGGTCACCTGCCGGCGTCCTGCTGCCTGCCACACCCGCCGGTGCCGTCGCTCGGAGGTCCTCCTGGTGCTGGCAGATCGGATCGACTCCGCGTTCACCGATGGCGAGTTCGTCGATATGACCCAGCAGATCACCACTGCCCGGGGCAACACGTACGTTGCGGGGAACATTCTGCGAGGCAGCGAGCCCATCTCACCTGATGATGTGCGGATCGTCCGCGGCGGCAACATTTACTCGCTGTCTTCCGACGCTCGTGACCGGACACTTCCCAGGTGGTCGGGATCTCGGTTCGGCCGGCGATGAGTAGGCAGCTAGCTCATCGACTGCGTGAAAGGCTAGGTGAGCGAACCGCTGCCCGCCTGGATCCTTCCTGGCTACTGCCGTGGCGATCCACTACCATCCGGCGGATGGGGGAACGCCTGGCTGTGGTGGCGGTTCTGTCTGGCTTGGTCATCTCGGTCTGCGGCCAAACCGCCGATGATGCCGGCAGTGGCGCGACGGGTGTCATCGCGGACAATGCGAACACCCCGCAACGCGCCCGTCTGACGCTCCCGAGCGACGGCATCTGCGACATTGGCGGAGTTGACGGCCAAGATTGGGGCGTCTGGATCTCCACACCGTTGCCAGACAGCCTCTGCGAGTGGTCAATTCGTGCTGTCACCGAGTCCGATACCGTTGAGGTGATGGACTCAACGCGCTTGGATCCGGGTCAAGAAGGCGTGAGAGTCAACCTCACGCCTCCCGGCGAACCGTCGGACACCGGTGAATTCAACGGCGGTTTTCGGATGCAGTTTCACAGTTACGGTTGCGGTTCGTGGCGGCGGGCCGATTAATGACCGACGACCAGCCGCGCCCCGAGGTTGTCCGGCCCGGTACGACTGCTTTCAGTTGCCCGTGGCTCGACGAACGCGCAGCGCTACTTGTGACGCTTGTCGACGAGCGTTACGGCTTGACGTTGACCGTGGATGTCGCGCGCGCGGAGGTTGCTCGGCATGTCGGGAGGGTGGCGAAGATGATGAACTCGGGCTGGCTGGCTGCGAAGGTCTTTGTCACGAAAGACGTGATTAGCGCCATGGCTGACCGCATCGGGTGTGAAGCCGAGTTGCAGGAGACTGAGGAGAACCCTCAGCCGCGCCACCTCCGATCAATCTAGGTGCACACTCAGCCTCTCTTTAACCTGGATACCCCCCTTGGGGAAAGGCTCCCACTCGCGTCCTCGCCGTAGGCGCCACGAAAACGACGAGAATGCCCCCCACCTCGCAAAGGTGGGGGGGATTACGGAAACTGCTTCCTTGGAGAGGCCGCTCGGTCAGCGTAGAGCCGCCGCGCTTGAAGCGGTAATCACCTGCGGCGGTTGAACATTGACCCTGGAGCGTTGCGCGATCGTGGCGCTGTTCGCGCCCGAGGACCACGACCATAGTGCTGTAGGCCAGGGCACCCCGAAGCGCCGGGCGAACATTCCCAATAAGTGACCAAAGCGCAAGGCGATCTCAGCCACCCCCGACCCTCCTGGGCCGGCTTCAGTCTTACGGAAGGCGACCTGATCGTCGGACCAAACAACAGCGCGATCGGCACCCTGGTCGAACACAGCACGCGATTCACGATCTTGCTGCACCTGGCCGCCGGCCATGACTCAAAAGCAGTGGCCACCGCCATGATCAAGGCCATGGGCGGTTTGCCCGATCACCTGCGTCGCGGCATCGCCTGGGATTGCTCGACGAGCCCGAACGGAAGCCGAACGGATACAAGCAGTACGGGACGGCTGATCTGGTGCGGCTGCTGCAGGTCAAGCGGATGAGCGACCTCGGCATCTCACTCGCGCAGATCCGGGCCCTGGCGACGACTAGAACCGCGGATACGGATGCGGCGATCAGGGTGCTCGATGCCGAACTCGTGGCCACCATTGAACGGCTGCAACGAGTCCGAGCACAGCTCGCGCTGATCCTGAAGCATCGCGTGCCGCTCGACACGCCCTCACCGTTCGAGGCGGTTGCGGAGGGCCTATCCAAAAACTACCGCGGACTGCTGACCGTCTACTCACGTGTGCTCAATGACGACGCGCTCGACGACATCAGAGAGCTGATGTCCGAGCCGGACGAGGCGAGCGAACCGTTCGAAGCGCTTTCAGACGAGTCCGACGACGCCACCGTTGATCACGTCGCTCAACTTCTCGCCGTGTCCATGGCCGTACACCGTGACCGCTTCCCCTGGACCGCGGAGCCCCTCGCGAGCACGCGGACGAAAGGCAACCTCGCCCAGGAGGCGCTCCGTTCCACCGCCGTTGAGGTGTTCAACCGTGGGCAGCTCCGAGCGCTTGCCCTCGCCCACTTGATGATCCAGCGTCGCGACGCTGCCGGCGACGAGTCCTGAGAGGATTCTGGCCTTGACCCTGCCCCAGGGGCAGGTCGTTCACTGGGTCTGCGACCGCAAGAACGCAACACCGCCCAAGACGACAGGAACGGACCATGACCACCACCGCCGTATGCGGCACTCGGACCGTCGGCTGGCCTGAACTCATCGCCGCCGGGATCACCGCCGTCGTGCTTTACCTCGCCGGCGGCCTCGGCCTCTACCTGCTCGACCTCCCGCCGAAGACTTCAGGTCTGGCTCAGCTCGCCCTGTCGGCCGTCGTCCCGACGTTGGCCCTCGTCGCCGCGCTCCTCGTTCGGCGTATACCATTGAGCACGTTCGGGTTCCGGCGGGTGCGCCCCGTCTGGCTGCTCGTCGCGGCCGGGGTCGGACCGGCGGCCATGGGCATGGCATCGCTGCTCTCGATATTCGTGCTCACTCCCTTGTTCCCGGACGACAACACGCAGGCCGACTACCACGCGGCGGTCACTGGGGGCATGGCTTCCTTCCTCGGCGTCATGCTGATCGGTGGCATCATCGAGCCGATCGGCGAGGAACTCTTTTTTCGCGGGGTGATCGCGAGCTTCCTGCGCCGCTGGGGACCCTGGGTCATGATCGTCGGCACCACTCTGGTTTTCGCCCTGGCCCATGGGCTCAACGTGGTCTTCTTCTCCGCCGTCTTCATGTCACTCGGCAGCACCTACCTCTACTGGCACACCGGATCGATCTGGCCAAGCCTCATCGTGCATGCCACGTACAACTCCTCCTCGTTCGTCCTCCAAGGCCTTGGCTTCTGATCCCGTTGGCGCGCAGGGACTGTCGCGTGGGGCAGTCGTTCGCCTAGGTGTAACTCTTCGGCAGGTTGTGAACGGCGTGGTGAGCGCGAATAGGTGAGGACCTCCGGTATCGGTGTGGTTACCACACGCACATCGATTACCGAGGGGTCCTCATGGTCCACGCTAATGCTTGTTTGACTCCGAAAGGCCGGTTGCGGGTGGCTCGCTGTGTCGTTGAGGACGGATGGACCTACGCCCGGGCCGCGGAACGATTCAGTGTTCGAGCGCCACGGCCAAGAAGTGGGCTGACCGGTACCGCACCGGCGGCTAAGAGGCGATGAACGATCGGTCCAGCCGACCGCGCCGCAGCCCACGCCAGCTGGCGCAGCGTCGGGAACGCCGGATCACCAAGGTGCGCTTCACGCGTCGTTGGGGCCCGCACCGCATCGCTGCGTTCCTGGGGCTACCACGCTCGACGGTCGAGGCGGTGCTGCGCCGCTACCGGATGCCGCTGCTGTGCGACGTGGACCAGGCCAGCGGTCTGCCGGTGCGCCGACCCAAAGCGCGTCGCTACGAACACGCTGCCCCTGGCGAACTGATCCATGTCGATATCAAAAAGCTTGGTCGTATCCCCGAGGGGGTGGGCATCGGATGCTGGGTCGTACGGTCGGCAATCGCAACAACAACAAGCAGGGCCGCGGTTACGCCTATCTGCACCACGCGGTCGACGACCACTCCCGGCTGGCCTACTCAGAGATCCTTAGCGATGAACGCAAAGAGACCGCATCAGCGTTCTGGGTGCGCGCCAAGGCCTTCTTCGGCGAGCATGACATTGTGGTCAAACGGGCCCTTACCGATAACGGATCATGTTACCGGTCAAAGCGTTTCGCCCAAACCCTGGGCGCCGTCATCGCTCACAAGAAGACCCGTCCCTACCGACCGCAAACCAATGGAAAGGTCGAGCGATTCAACCGCACCCTCAACCAGGAATGGGCCTACGCCAAAACCTACTTCTCCGATGAAGCCCGCGCAGCGACCTACCAGAGCTGGCTGCATCACTACAATCATCACCGACCCCACACCGGCATCAACAGCAGGACACCGATCGACCGCCTACGCGTTCACAACCTGCCTGTGAAGAACACCTAGGTGCCCGACCCGATGCATTTCAACGATCGGTCCGATCTCTACCGGAGATCCAGGCCGCCGTACCCCGCTGATCTCTGGCAGCGGGTACAGGACACCGGTTTGGTGGGGCATGGTCGCCGCGCCCTCGACCTGGGTGCCGGAACCGGCGAAGCCACCGGCCGGTTACTGGCCGAAGGCATGGAGGTCGTCGCGGTCGAACCGGGTCGCCAGCTCGCTTCCGCTCTTGCCGCTGCCCACCCCGATGCTCAACTGCTGACCTCGCGAGCTGTGGACGTCGATTTCGGCGAGTCAGTGTTCGATCTTGTCGTTGCCGCGACTTCCTTTCACTGGATGAACCTCGATGTGCTCGCACCAAAGATCGATGAAGGGGTCGGGCCAGGCCCCACCTTGAATAATGTGGGTTGTGACATAGCTGACCAAGCCTGGGCCCCGGAGATTTACAGCGAGGCTCGACGTGCCCATGGTGTCGCTGACGTACGAAGGCGAGATCCTTCGCCGCGATGCTCAACGGCTCCGCGAGGAATTCACCCGCGAGAAGCGGGACGCGTTGTTCAACGCGATCTACGAAGGTGCGGGTAACGCCGACACACTCAAGGCTCAAGCCGAACTTGACTACTACCTCGCAATGTTTCAGGTCAATAGTGCTGAGCGGGCCGGTCGCCAAGTTGCGATCGGCACATGGGTTCTTGCCTTGTCGACGGTCGGGCTGTTTGTTGCAACAGTTGTGCTCGCGTATATCACTGCTACCCAAGGCGGCGGTTGAGACCCTCTTCCATCGAGGGGACTCTGACTGTTCAACGGTTTCGGCCCGGTGTTGCCACCCCAGAAGGCCCAAACACGTTTCCGTGGTTACCAATTCAGGTGGAGGCTACTGTGCCGTGTCGTTGGCCGCATCGGAGTTGAGGATGTACAGCCCGGCAATCGTTCGATCGTCGCGAAAGGTGATGCGAGCGACGAAATCACCGGCCTCGAAGGCCAATGGTGTGTTGGTGATGGTGAAGTCACCGGCGCGCACAGCGTCAGTGTCTCCGTGGCTCTCATAGGCCCCAGCCAAACCCGCAAGATAGGCCCAAGCCTCGGCAAGCCCCTCCTCGGTGAGCCCGGCGCTCATCGTCTCGTCAAAACCCTCGGTGATATCAGCCCACCGGCCGTGAGCATGATCATCGATGACCGATCGGGCCAGCTCGATGGCTTCAGGAAGCGGACGGGTGTTCATGACTTCTCCGTTTCGAGGATCAATAGGCCTGCCATATCTCTGGAAAGCGGCCTGCCGTGAGATGCCGAGCACTTGGCCAATTTCCTGCCACGTCCGGCCCGCCTCTCGGGCCTGCCGAACAGCCGCAACCATCAACGCATCAGCCCCGTCCTGGATCTGATGCGCCGCGCGCACAAGATCGATCGGATCATTGGCGGTAGTCAGAACCGGGGCCGCAAGGACCTGGGCGACTTGGCGATGAAGTTGCCGACCAGCTAGCGCCACCGAATCGAACATGCGTCAACTACACTTGACAAGCTCGATTATGTCAATTTTTTATTGACGTCGATTCATGGGCTGCCGGGTCAATTGACTACTTGCGAGCTGAAGGCGTTGTCTCTTTTCTAAGAAAACGAGATCGATCAAATCTTGTCTCGGTTGTCTGCGTTTAGGTCGGCCAGCGGGGCGAATCAGGTGACTCGACATCTAGCAAGTTGCTCGGCTTCCGAGCTGCTTTCGGCGAGCTCTTGTGCGACCAGGCGGCCGACGGTCGCAGCGAGAGTTATGCCCGGGTGCACCACTGCCACGTACAGTCCGGGCTTCCTTGGAACGGGACCAATGATCGGTTCGTCGTCGGCTGGCATCGGACGCCAGCCGATTGTGGTGCTGACGACGTAAACACTCGCCAGCGCGTTGAAGGTTCGAAGGAGTTCGGCTCGCGCCTGCTCGCCGGTGTCGTTCAGGTCGCTCTGAGTTGTCTGGCCGCAGTAGTCCAGAGGCAATAGCAGGGTGCCGTCGGGCAGCTGGCGCACTTCGATGCCGTCGTTGGCCACGATGTGGCGCACGAGGCCCGGTTGGGTTTGGAGGCGCACCATGACCGCCGGACTGCCGTAGACCGGCAGACGCGCGCCCACCGTGCGCACAGAAGTGCTGAGTCGGTCCCGGCCGCAACGACCGTATGGGTTGCTTCGAAGGTCCGAGTGGGTGGTTGGACTCCCACGACCACACCATCTGTACACGTGAGGCTGACCGCCGATTGTCCGACGACGACCTTCGCGCCGTGCATTCGCGCCGCCTCCACGAGGCTCTCGGCCAGTGCCACGGGTTCTACGGATCCGTCACCACCGCTGAACCAGACCCGATCTGGCACCGAAATCAATTGCGGTTCGACGCTTGAAGCATTCTCCAGCATCGAGTCTTCGGTACAGGAAAAGTAGCCACCCCAAGTCAGCGCGCCACACCAACTGATTGGCAATGTGGGTATCTCGCGTTGCAACCGCAGAAAGTCACCCCGGGCCAACTGCCGCAGTTCTGCAGCTGGCCCGGAATTGGTGGAGCGGCCAATCCAGCCGAACGAGTGCCGGATAGCCCCCATACCGGGCAACTCTCGGTCGATGAAGGTGACTGCGAAACCCCTGCTAGCAGCGTGATACGCAATGGATGCACCTGTAACTCCAGCGCCCACGACAAGTACCGACCGGCCAGGCGGGCTGACGAGGCCTCGGCGACCCCAGACCTCAAGGCGGGTCTCCCGCCCCGAAGCCGCCTGAAACGCTCGCTTAAACCATAGGGATGCGCAAGCCCATTGTCAGCCGCGAAGTCCACGGCCGGCAATCCTGGGTGCCCAGACCTCAGCAAAGACAAGCAGCGCACGAGTGGCGTCCCAAGGTCTGGCTTCCCCGGGTACAGATCCATGGAACCCTAGTCCCGGTTTCAAGGGACATCGCCGTCAAATTCGCTACCTGTCTCGTTTGTAGAGAAAAGAGGCGACTCAGATCCTGTCTCAGCGTGTCGATTTCGCGGCACTGGCGGTACCGATGGGCGAGGTTGCGGTCGCGGCGAGCCTACATACGGTGAGTTTCGGCGGCGTCCAAACATGCGGCGCGATGCGATTCGTCGCTCTCCTTATGCGGTGGCGCAGCGGGGATGCCGATGTCGTCGAGGCCGTTGAACATTTCGAACAGCTCGGTCAGATTGGCTTGTGAAAGAGCCGCGCCGACGGGCGACTGGTGGGTACCCAACAGGCAGATACCGATATCAGATTCACCGGCCTGCATCGCCGCTGATGTGAGCGCATGGACTCCGGCGATGTCGATGGTGGTGACCCCGGTGAGGTCGAGCGCCAGCAGCTCCGGTGCTCGCAGGTGTTCGTCGGATAGCGTGCGTCGCATAGGTGCAGCGGTATCGGCCACCAACGGGCCGTCAACCTGGACGACACAGGTGTCGCCCGGCAGTCGTTGTACGTGCAGCCTCAGCGAGTCCACCGGCCCCCAGACCGTCGTTCGTTGCTGACTCATCTAGCCTCCAACCCGGCGTTGCAATTTCGACCTGGCTCGCCCCGCTGCGGTTCGCCCGCACAGCCGTGCACTAGCGGGATGCCGCCTGGGTCTCCCCTAAAGAAAGGGTTGGACAAGTGATCGGGCTGCGCACCGTCTCGCCGGGGCGAGATTGGGCGAAACCGACTAACCTGCGGGGTCGACGCGCCGCTGCAACCACCCCGGAGAATCTCATTGCATGAGCCGATCTCGGTACCCTTCGATCTTGGAGCGCTGGCGTCGCCCCGTTAATTTTGCCGTCCTTCTTCTGTCTCACTTCAAAGATTCGAGGTCGATCACACCCTGTCTCAGTCTGAAACTGTTCGAGTCAAGGTAAGTTCTGTGCGCGTGAAACCACGAGCACGGTGGTGTGCAGAGCTGCGCTCGTTGAGTCCATCGGGGTGGAACCGCTTCCTGGGTGAGCACTCCGGTTTACCCGGTCCGCGAGCTAACACTGAACTCGCAATTGCCTTCGCCGAGCTAGCCGACCAGAACCAAGTCAACACGGCTGCCAACGAACTCGACGAGTACCTCGCAATGTGCGGCACCGTCGCACTCGGCGCACGTGCGGCCGATCCCCGTGCGTTGGCAAAGCTGCATCAATTGGCCTCGGATTCACGATGGCGAGTCCGAGAAGCAGTGGTCATTGGTCTACAACTGCTGGGCGACGTCAACTTTGACGAACTCGAGCGAATCGTAAAAATCTGGGTCGACGACCCTGATCCGCTTGTCCAACGCGCAGCCGTAGCCGCAATTTGCGAGCCCCGTCTGCTCAAGAACCGCGATGCTGCTGCGGTCGCTGCCGACATCTGCGCCAGCGCGACCACCACCATCACACAATGGCCAACAGGCTCGCGACGAGATCCTTCGCTGAGGTCACTTCGGCAGGCCCTGGGTTACTGCTGGAGCGTCGCGGTCGCTGCGGCTCCGGAAAAGGGATTGCCCGCCTTTCGAGAACTGGACCACGCCGATGCCGACGTTACGTGGATCGTCACACAAAATCTTCGGAAAAAGAGACTTGCAAACCTTCTATGATCACCAGGACGGACCTGTCAAACGCCTTTGATCACAGCCTATTTCGAGCGATCCGGGCTGAAAGTGCTGCTTTCTCCAGATGTTCTGGCGGCACCTGTTGATTGTCTTCACGTGACGGAGCAATGACGAATGGGCGTTCCCTCCTCCAAGGATGAGCTGATTGATGCAGTGAACAAGACCTTTGTTCAACTCGACGCTGACCTCGATCGGGTGCCGCACGAACTGGTGAGAGAGCCGCTTCTTCCAGGTCACGCCAAGAACACCGTAATCAGCCCCGCCGATCTGGTGGCATACCTCATCGGATGGAATCAGCAGGTACTGATCTGGCACCAACGTCGAGTCGCCGGACAGCCCGACCAATTTCCCGCCCCGGGGGTGAAATGGAACGAGCTGGGAAAACTGGCACAGCGTTACTACGCCGATCACCAGGACGGCACCTGGTCACATCTGCGGGCTCAGCTCGCCGAGTCCAAGGAGCAGATCATCACCCTTATCCAGAGCTGCTCAGACACCGACCTTTACGGTTCACCGTGGTACGGCAAATGGACAATGGGCCGCATGATCTCGCTCAATACGTCGGCGCCGTACGCCAACGCCCGGCGCCGGATCCGAGCATGGTTACGCACGCTCTAGATACCAGAGATACCAGTCGGACCTGAACTCCAAGCGTCAGCCGCAGGGCATGTGGGGTGGTGTGTGCCTTACCCACATACCACCTCTCGCCCGCAGGCTCACCCTGCATGTTCAGAACCCGGTCTCGTTTCGGTCAGTACTTTCGTACGGTGAAGCCGCATTTGTTGACATACGAATTGGCACGTAGCCAGAATTCCGCCGCCGTCTCTTGCGTTCGTCGTCGAGCAGCTCCGAGTAGGCCAGCCGGGAGTGCGCGTCGAGGGCAGTGTGCAGAAAGTGATAGCCAGACCGCGCGTCGTTGTCACGTCCGGTGCCGTTGCGTTTGTCCGCCCGACAGTGGCGGCGACCTGCGCTTCGCCCAGTATGCGCCAGCCGCCGCCGGCCGGGATCTTGCCGAGCTTCTTGACATTGACCATGCACCAGATCGCCTGGAGCAGCGGACTCCATCCGCCGAATGATCCGCCCGGTGGGTCGGTCCAGCCAGCAGCGCCGGCCGGCTTGTAGCGGGTCAGAACGCGGTGCACGGTCGAGATAGTCAAACCCAGGCGGTAGGCGATCCGGGCTGGGCCCCAGCGCCGGAGCACCCGGATTTTGATGATGCGATGTTCGGTCCGGGTCGAGGTCTGGTTCGGGCTGCGGTGGGGCCGTACGCTGCGGTCCGCCATGCCGGCTGGGCTCTCCTCGCGGTAGCGCCGCGCCCATCGCTGGGCGGTGGTGACCGCGACCTGAAACCGCTCGGCAGCTCGTCGCAGCGACCAGCCGTCCTCAACGATGCAATAAGGCCAGGCGCCGACGCCCGGTCTCTGACAAAGGGGCATTACGGTGGGACACGAAGACCTCCGAGATTGAGCAGTGCGTTCCTTAGACAGCTCGCACTTCACTCGGAAGTCTCCTTCATGTCACCACGCCACGGCCGTAATCCGTACCCAACGTCCGTGGTCAGTACAGCTAGGCCCTGGTAACTCGGCTAACAAGGAGCTGGCGAAAGACATCGCCGCTTTGCGCTCGACTGACGTGTATGGGTTCAGGACATCTTTGACCGTTCGTCATCGGGAGATGATTGACGAGCAACCCACGCTTGCGACGGTCTCGTGGTGGTCAATCCAGAGCTCTCTGAATCAGATGCCGATGTTGCGGCACGTGTCACGATCGAGATCCGTCTGCGTGCGGTCACCGAAGTCAACGACGGCGCGCCCGTTGGTGAGGTAGCCGAACGATATGGCGTCACGCGGCAGACGGTCACGGCCTGGCGTAAACGCTATGAAGCCGGCGGCCTGGACGCCTTGTCCGATCAGTCGCGTCGCCCGCATTCCAGCTCAGGCCGGATCTCTCGCGATGTCGAAGCGTTGATCTGCGAATGCGTCGCCACCATCGACGTTGGGGAGCCCGGCGCATCGCGCACGAACTGAAGCGCGAGATTGGTCAACAAGCGCCGTCGCGATCCACCACCCACCGCGGTCTGGTGCGCAATGGTCTGGTGAATAGCCAAGAGCAGCAACATAAACGAGTCTACAAGCGGTGGGCACGGGAAGCGCCGATGCACCTGTGGCAACTCGACCTCGTCGGCGGAGTGTTTTTGCTCAACGGTCGCGAGCACAAGATACTGACCGCCATCGATGACCATTCTCGGGTTCGTTGTCCGCGGCCAGGAACCGGCGTTGGGCACCGGTGTCGCCGGAACTCGGGTGACGCTGCGATTTGACGTCGGCCTCATCCACGCCTCGGCAGGCAACATGCTGCTCAAGACAATGCCAAACCCGTTCTCTATTAATGAATTCCGAACAATCAAAGGCGCCCGGCCTGCGACGTCACCACTGCCCGCACCGCCACCGGCAGGACCCCAGAGCGTACAACGGCGAGTTCCCAACAATGGCGTCGTGATGGTCGCTGGACAGCGATTCCGAGTGGGACGAACACACGCCGGCACCATCGTCACCATCGTGGTCGAAGATCATCACTTCCGCGTGCTCGACGGCATCAAGGAGCTGTCACTCCATGCGCGAACGTCGACCAAACCCATCCGCAACTTCAACGCCCACCGCCCCCGGAAACGGTAACCATGTCCCGGTAACGTTTCGTCACCTATGTCCTGAGACCGCACACGTCACAGCCGACGACCGACGCACCGCCGGCGATTCCAGTCGTGGACAGAATTCAGATATCCACGTGGGCGTCATGAGAGGATCTATCAAGCTGTCTATCAACCAAATTCGCGGTTCCTACGACCGTCGCGGCTGGGGCCACACCGCCGCTCACCTCTGCGCACTGGCCGGGACCATCGCCGAGCCCACCGGTGCCAGCAGCGCCGGCGTCCACGGTTTGCGCAGCCGATGCTGACCATCCAAGACAGGCCCTTCCCGCCCGTCGACCGGTCAGAAGCCCGGCATTGGGAGGGCGATCTCATCATCGGCGATAACCACCTGTCAGCGATCGGCACGCTGGTCGAGCGGCAGGTGCGGATGCTGCTGCGCCTGGTGCATCTGTCTCGCGCTGACTCCGACTCCTTGCACGCCGCCTTGGTTGCTCGCATGCAGGATCCGCCACGGGCGCTGATGCGGTCGATCACATGGGATCAGGGCACCGAGATGGCGCACAACCTGTCGAATCACTCTGCGGCAGTATAGACCTCCGCGCCGCGCTTCAGCGAGAGACCCCAGTGCATGTTGATCGGACCCGAGATGGGCGGGCCAGCAACCGCCGCGTCGATCAGGGTGGACTCAGGCACCTCTGTCGCGAGATGGCGCGCCCAACGCTCTCTCGGGCCTATTGCCGGGCGGCAGTCGCCGACTTGAGGTCCGGGAGTCCAGATAGGTGCTAACGATGCTCCGGCATCGTGCAGCCACCTACTCGAGCCACGCTGATCTTCGAAAGGGTCAATGCAGTCTCATAGTCCGACTTCTGACGCCGGTCATCGGGCCGCGCGAGCCTCAGTTTGGCGAGCTGCTCGACGAGCGTGCGGACCGTTCGGCCCGTGGGGGCCGAACTCGAAGCCGGGGGCCATACGCCGGGTCACTTGGAGGTGGCGGGCCCGAATCTGGCGCGCTTCGTGGTGCAGCATCGGCTCGGAGCCCAGCACCCGGCTCACCTGGGCGGTGATTCGACGCTGCCAGCGATGCGGCCGACCGAAACCAGGCAGCTTGCCAGGGATGTGGACCTCCGGCTTATAGAGTATTGTCTGCTGATACTTACTAGTCGCGCACAGCGAGATTGAGGGGGTCCACATTGTCCGCACAGAGTCCCGACCGGTTCGGTCAAGAGACGGTCAGTGCCCGCA
Organism: Mycobacterium sp. Soil_C_30; assembly: GCF_057656995.1. Taxonomy (NCBI): domain Bacteria; kingdom Bacillati; phylum Actinomycetota; class Actinomycetes; order Mycobacteriales; family Mycobacteriaceae; genus Mycobacterium; species Mycobacterium sp. Soil_C_30. Next base: position 127,515 of record NZ_JBDGJH010000002.1, read on the forward strand.
CTGTTGAGGTCGATTACCCAGCCACCGTCGTGGAACTGCGGAGCGCCACCTGTCGCGCAGTGCTTACAAACCTCGGCGCTCGATTGCTGGAAATGCATGTGCCTGACCGGAATGGCGAGCTCGCCGACGTGGTTACCGGACGCCCCACCTTGCAAGACGCCCTGCAGGACCCCAACTACATGGGCGCAACAGCAGGCCGGTTCGCGAACCGGATCCGGCGCGGCCAGTTCACCCTTGAAGGCCGCCCGTACCAGGTTTCGGTCAACGAAGGGCGCAACCACCTTCACGGCGGGGTGCGCGGGTTTGACCGTTTCGCGTGGTCGAGCCGTGTCGACCCGCAACTGTGCACCGTTGAGTTCAGCCGTATCTCTCCTGCTGGAGAGGAGGGTTTCCCCGGTGAGGTGCAGACCCGCACCACGTACAGGCTGGACGGGGCCACGCTGCACATTGAGATGACGGCCACCACATCGGAGACGACGTTGGTCAACTTGGTGCACCATTCCTACTGGAACCTAGGCGGACACGACAGGGGCACAGTCTTGGACCACGTCGTACAAATCAAGGCCAGCCACTACACACCAGTTGACGAGGAGCTGTTGCCCCTAGGAACCGTTGCCACAGTGGCGGATACACCATTTGACTTCCGCAGTCCCCACGCGATCCGCGACAGACAAGACCAAGTGCACAACTCAGGAGCTGGGCGTGTCGACGGCAACCGCGGAGGCTATGACCACAACTGGGTGCTCGACGGTGAAGGGCACCGCGAAGTTGCCATCGTCACTGATCCTGTCAGTGGGCGCTCGCTGCAGCTGCACACCAACCAGCCCGGTCTACACCTGTACACGGGTGGATACCTCAACGGTGTTTCGGCCAAGGCTCCGCTGAGCACCTATCCGGCCTATGCCGGTCTCACGCTTGAGACCCAAACGCCGCCCGACAGCATCAACCACCCGAACTTTCCTCAGGCCGTCCTCCACCCAGGACAGGTTTATCGCAACACGATGACGTTGCGTTTTTCGTGCAGCTAGGACTCGTAACCGGGCAGCGTGTGCGGCGCCAACCGTCCCGTGCCTCGGTGAGAGCAAGAGTCACGGAAGAAAGGACTTCATGATCGAGTACGAGGCCACGGTGGCGTCATCGGAAGCCTTCAGGCTCGGCGAAAGTCCACGATGGAATGAACGCGAGCAGCGTCCCATCTGGATTGACGTCGCTCACGGTGAGGTTCTCATAGGTGAATATTGCCGCGGCATGCTGAACGTGCGAAACAGACTTTGCGTCGACGCCACGGTCGGCTCGGTCTTTGTATCTCACAACGATGACCTCGTGGTGGCCGGCAATAAGTCGCTGCTTGTTCTCGGCCCCGAGGGGCGACTTCGTGCGCGGATCCGGATATTGCCGGCCGAACGTGCCCGCCGGCTCAATGATGGCTGCTGTGACCCTGCCGGTCGCTTGCTGGTAGGCAGCCTCGCGCTGGACGGCTGTCGCGGACAGGAAGTGCTGTGGCGCCTGGACTCCCATGCGCTCACGGTCATCGATGACGACCTCACCTTGTCGAACGGACTCGGTTGGTCCCCGGGCGGTGATGTGCTGTATAGCGTGGACTCGATCCCTGGCACCGTGTGGGCGCGTGCGTACGACTCGGCGTCTGGGGTCATGGGCCCACGCCGGTTGCTTTTCACCGTTTCTGACGGAGCACCCGACGGCCTATGTGTCGACGACGAAGGATATCTGTGGCTGGCGGTCTGGGGTACCGGCCAGGTTCGCCGATACTCTCCCCATGGGCAGCTGTCGGCAACGATTTCCGTTCCCGCGCCGCACGTCACTGCGGCGGCGTTCATTGGCGCAAACCTGACGACCTTATTGATCACCACCGCGTATGAAGGCCTCAGCCCAGAGCAGCGCGAAACATACCCGTTATCAGGGCATTTGTTCGTGGCAGAGGTCCCGACCGGCGGTCCTGCCGCTACCCCATGGCGCGGACTCGGCGGCGGCATCGACGACCGTCATCCGCATCGAGCGAGAAAGCAAACGATATGACCAGTGTGTCCGTACACCCCTCCTACGGCCGTATGCATGGCAAGACCGCGTTGGTAACCGGTGCAGCGCGCGGAATCGGGCGAGCCACAGCGCAGCGTTTCGCCGAGGAATCGGCGGTGGTCGTCTGCGCCGATCTCGACGAGGTCGGACTCCGAGACACAGTCACTACCATCACGCAGGCAGGCGGCGAGGCGCACGAACTGGTCGCCGACGTCTGCGATGCCACCTCGCTCATCAACGCCGCGCTTGCGGTGACTGGTCGCCTCGACGTGCTACACGCCAACGCCGCCGCTCAAGTGATGGGCGATCTGCTACACACCACGCCGCAGGATTGGGACCGCATGTATGCCGTCAACCAGCGCGCCGTCGCAGACTCGATTCGTGCGGTTCTGCCGCACATGCGTGCTCAGGGCGGCGGGTCGATCGTTATCACGGCCTCTTTGCTGGCGCTAACCGGCGATCCAGATCTCGCAATGTACGGCGCGACGAAGGGTGCCTTGCGGGCGCTGTCGCGGTCGGTTGCGACTGCGGTTGGACCCTATAACATCCGCTGTAACACGTTGTGTCCCGGCGATGTTGACACCGAGATGGTCCGTGAGTTTTTCGCCTTTCAACCAGACCCCGCAGCTGCACGGCGCGACATCGAGCAGAAGTATCCGCTCCGGCGCATCGCCGAGCCTGAGGACGTCGCCAATGCTGCGCTATTTCTGGCGTCCGACGAGTCGTCGTACATAACTGGAACCGACATCGTCATCGACGGCGGTCTGCTAGCTCGGATCTACTGACGAGAGATACGGAACGAAAATGCCAAGTCATCCTAGCCCTCGGCTGCGCAGCTCCCACTGGTTCGCAGAACATGATCTTCCAGGCTTCCTACATCGCGCGGCGCTGACCGCCAGCGGGCTGAGTCGAGCCTCGCTCGACGGCCGCCCAATCGTGGGCATATGCAGTTCATGGAGCGAGATGGTCAGCTGCAATGCACATTTCCGGACACTCACTGAGGCGGTGCGCCGCGGCGTCGCCGAAGCAGGCGGCGTGGCAGTCGAATTTCCCACCATGACACTGGGGGAGAACCTGCTCAAACCGACCGCCATGCTGTACCGCAACTTGATGGCCATGGACGTCGAAGAGTCCATTCGTGGGTACCCGTTTGACTCCGTGGTGCTACTAGGCGGTTGTGACAAGACGGGTCCAGCCCAACTGATGGGCGCCGCAAGCGCCGACGTTCCTGCCATCATGGTCACCGGCGGGCCTGCGAACCCGGCGGTGTTCCGCGGCCGCCGCCTCGGAGTCGGCACCGACCTCTGGCACTATGTCGAGGACCTGCGAGCGGGGAACATGACGGCCGATGAGTTCGACGAACTTGAGGCCGCGTCAATGCCGTCGATCGGACACTGCCCGGAGCTCGGCACTGCGTCTACTATGGCTGCCGTCACCGAGGCCCTCGGCATGAGTTTGCCTGGCTCGGCCACAATCCCCGCAACAAACGCCGGGCGCCTGCATGCTGCCCAACACGCCGGCCGCCGCGCAGTGACATTAGCGCTCGAGGATCGCCGTCCCTCACAGATTCTGACCGCCGCCGCGTTCGACAACGCGATAACGGTGCTCATGGCAATGGGCGGATCCACTAACGCCGTAGTCCACCTGCTCGCCCTGGCCGGACGCACTAAGGACCCGCTCGTTCTGGACCGCTTCGACGAGATCAGTAGACGCACACCACTGATCGTCAATATCCGGCCGAGCGGGGAGCACTTGTTCGAGGACTTGCACCAGCGTGGCGGTGTGCCCCGTATCATGCACGAACTGCGGGATCTGCTCACGCTCAGCACCGTCGGAGTTAGCGGCCGAAAGCTCGGCGATCTACTCGACGATGCCATCCAGAACGACGGCACCGCAACCAATGACATCCGCCAGGTTGTCGCTTCCATTTCGAGGCCGTTCGGCGCACCGGGGGCTCTAGCAGTGCTGCACGGTAACCTAGCCCCACGCGGGGCCATCATTAAAACCTCGGCCGCCGACCCCCGTCTGCTGCAGCACCGTGGTCGCGCGGTTGTCTTCGATGGCATCGGTGATTTGCATCTCCGTATTGATGACCCCACTCTCGACGTCACAGCCGACTCGGTTCTGGTGTTACGCAATGTTGGCCCGGTTGGGGGCCCGGGCATGCCAGAGTGGGGGCAATTGCCACTGCCGGAAAAGCTACTGCGCCAGGGAATCACCGACATGGTCCGTATCAGCGACGCCCGCATGTCAGGTACGGCGTTTGGCGCAGTGGTGCTGCACGTTGCCCCAGAGTCCGCTGTCGGTGGTCCGCTCAGTCGCATTCGTACCGGGGACCAGATCACGCTCGACACCGCCGGCCGTCGACTCAGGGTGGAGCTGTCGGACGCGGAACTGCTTTCGCGTCCTGCGTGCACCGGCCACGGCTCGGCTGCGGGTCGTGGATATCGCCAATTGTGGAGTCACACCGTCACTCAAGCCGATCAAGGCTGCGATCTGGACTTCCTGATCGGCGCTGCCGATGCTGATTCCCTGCCCACGGGACTGCTGCACGGATGGCAAGGAGGATGGTGACTTCGCTCTGTGAGACACCTTCAGTCTCACAGAGCGAGAGCAAGGTAGTATTAGTGCCGCCGTCACAAGATCTGAGCAAGCTGGAGGGTCCCTAACGTGTCAAACGCTCTGGAGCGTGGCCTCGACGTTCTGGAATACCTTGCTGCGCATCCCAACGCAAGGGTCAGGGAGGTGATGGCGGCGCTTGAGGTCTCTCGGGCAACTGCCTTCCGGCTCATGACGGCTTTGGAGAGCCGAGGTTATGTCGAGCATGTTCGGGGCGAGCACGTCTGGCGGCTCGGTCCGGGAGTAAGCGCCCTGGCATCATCAGTGGACGCATCTTCACTGGTGCAGTTGGCAAACCCGGCACTGGAGCAATTGCATCAGGAGACAGGGGAGACCGTCAACCTCGCTGTGCTGCAGCGTAACCGGATCATCTGGGCTGCCTGGCGAGAAGGCTCCCATGCGCTACGGCTTTCGACGACTGTTGGAGAGGCTGCTCCAGCTCATGCCACCGCCGTTGGCAAAGCAATTCTATCAGTCATGGCTGAGTCGGAATGGCCACGTCTGCTCCCTCCCGAGCCTTTCCCACAGATCACTGCGCACACACATCGACGGCTCAGCGAACTGCGCGTGGATATCGAAGCCGCCCAGCGGCGGGGTTGGGCAACTGACATGGAGGAATCCGAGCTCAGCGGCGTCTGCGTAGCCGCTCCCATCTTGGGGCAGGAAAACCGCCCAGTTGGGGCGATTTCCATCGCCTCGGTGGCAGGCCGAATGCCCGCTGAATTACGCCCACTCCGCGGTGAAGCGGTCGCCAAATGGTGTGATCAGATCTCTGTGCAGTTGCGTCCGGCGTCCCAGCTATCTGAGTTCTAGCTCTCACTGAACTTGGACCCGCTTCAAATACCGTTCCGTTCCTGCGCAAGACCCCGAAATGTCGGATTCAGCTGAGTTGGGTAGTCTCAACGAGAATCGGACAGCTTGGGCCGCTGTCACGCTGGGCATTACTCATCGCGCAGCGCCGACGGCACCTGCGTCGCGCGCAGTCTCCTTGATTGGGCACTCCTTCAGCCCGATGCAGCCGGCGGATCTCCGCCATCTCCACTGAAATCACCCTCCCACCGCCAATTCCAATCCGGCGCTAGAGGGGTGATTCCCGGTCGGACTAATTCGGAGCCCAGCTCAGATTGTCTATGGGGAACAGCGGTTTGGGGGCATTTCGGAACTCGAGGCTGTCCAGACGGGGGGTACTGCAGCCTGGGGCGTCGACGTAAAGCCAGCTGGCCGCGATATCTCGGAACGTATGCCGAAAATTGTGAGGACTCTTCACTACCACCGCGTGTGCCTGCATCGGCTCCAGGCCGGCAAGCCGGTAAAGCTGCGGATCCCAACAGTTGACCGGGCGCTCCATTAGCAGCACATTAACGTTGTCGACGCTGACCACAGCCGCGCGGCCCAGGTGAGCGGTCAGTCCATCTCCGACACCGGCGGAAAAGGTGACATACTCGGTCGACACCCGCCGCGCCATTCCCGACAACTCGACGGGTTCGTTGCGTGTGGGATCGAGGAGCCCGCCGACGCGCAGACAAACGAACTGGCCATCAGCATCAGCGGCCTGCCGTGCTGCAACCGGGTCGGTCACCGTGATCAATGTCGGCCGGTCGGGCGTGGCGTCAAGCAGTGCACGCAAGATCGCTGTCCCGTCGCCGGGGGCCCCTGAGCTGACCGAATCCGCTGAATCGACGAGAAGCACCGGTGCCTGAGCATCCGAAGAAAAGGCTCGGCGCACCGCTTCGGCTGGAGTGTTCAGTTCGACCGTGAACTCATGCCGACGCTCCCACAGCATCATGGCTATCCGGTCGATCTCTGCTGCCACCTTGGACAGCGCATCCGATGGCAGTGCTCGGTCCACAGCTGCAATCACAGCGCACCCAAGTTCGGGAACGTCCAGCCACGGCTGCACAGTAAGCAGTGAGGCGGACAGAATGTTGTCACACAATCGCAGTCGGACCACCTCGTCAACAACTGCCTTCAGCGGACCGTCGAACGTGCTGGAATTCTCAGGCGGAATAATCATGGGAATCTTGCGAGTTAGAGTCTGTGCCCGACTGCCACGACGCACGAGATCGATCGCCAATTCGGCACCCCGCTGCCCGGTCTCGTACATATCCACGTGGGGGTAGGTTTCATACCCCACCAGCGCGTCCGCCGAAGTTGCCATCTGAGTAGTCAAGTTTGCATGCAGGTCCAGCGTGCACACAAGTGGTACCGAAGGCCCTGCGGCGTGACGCGCCCTTCGAAGAAGCTCGCCGTCCGCGTCTGGAATCCCATCGACTACCAGTGAGCCGTGCAAGGCCAACACGACGCCGTCGATATCACTGTTGTTCTCGATCGGCTCGATGAGCATCGATGACAGCAACTCAAAGTCATCGCGCTGAAGCGGTCCACCGCTGTTGGCCCAAGCGGATAGGGAACCAACGATGTCTACGCCAGCTTTCTGGCACGCGTCACGCATCCCTGCCAGCTCAGTGCCGCGTCCCGCCGAGTCGATCCCGTCAGCCCCCTCGGCCAGAACTCCGGCGCGGAACATACCGATATCAGTTGTCAATGGCGAGAACGTATTTGACTCCTGGATCAAACTGCCGACGAGCAATCGCACAACTACCTCCTGTGTTGTCCAGTGATCCTACAACATGCTCGGAACATGCGGGTCGAATGAGATCGCATCCCCCGCGGGGCGACGCTTTCAATCAAGTGGCGAGGTTGGCGTTAGAGTGACGCGGTGTCCGGCGATGCGTGTCTCATGCTGTCGTTGACCTGCGCCGATCAGCGCGGCAGGCGGTGGGTCAAGTAATGACTGTGGTCCCCGAGCAGTCCGGCTGGCGTAAGCCCGGTCGACTTTATGAAGAGATTGCCCGCAACCTCGCTGAAGCGATCATTCACGGTCGGCCCAAACCCGGAGAATTCCTGCCCGCTGAGCATGACCTTGTAACCCACTACGGTGCGAGCCGCAACGTCGTTCGCGAGGCGTTGAAGCTGGTTGCTGCGCGAGGCCTAGCCGAAACTATCCATGGCCGAGGCACTCGGGTCCTTACCCCGGATCGCTGGAGCCTGTCGGACCGCATAATGCTTGTCCAGCAAGACCCCCAGTTGCCGCGAGACCTGTTCGAAATGCGCAGCATCGTCGAAGTTGCCTCCGCCGGACTGGCGGCCAAGCGGGCCAACGCCGACCAGATCGCAGCGATGCGCGATGTCATCAAGCGAACTCGAATGGCTACCGACCCCAGGGAAGCAATGCACTTGGACACACAGTTCCACGCGTTGCTGGCGGTATCCACCGGCAACGCCCTACTTCCCCTGCTGATGGACCCAGTCGCCGGGCTCCTCGAAGCGCACCGCGAGGCCACAATCCGCAATCCCGGAGTGCTCGACAGGTCGATCGAGGCGCACACCGCCATTGTGGACTGCTTAGAAACGCGAGAACCGGAAAGCGCTAAGGCAGCGATGCGACGACACCTCGAACAGGTGGCTGCCGAGGTGAAGCTCATGCGTAGTAGCCCGATTCCGCCTTCAACGAACCCGTCATAGGCCATCGCCGACAGCATTGCAGGTCGTCCCAACTGAGCCTAGCCGAGGCCAACTCGGGTTGACGGACGCGGCGGTGGGCGAACTTCTTCTACGCCCAACAGACTTGGGGCGGAAGTCGAACATGAGTCAGCTACTGATCATGCCGACGGCGGTTAGCGCGCTTCCTATAGCCGTCGAGCCTCAGTCGCACGAGCCGAAACCAGAAATCGCTTGTGGTCGAGACCAGAATGGGTTACTTTAACGTTCCACAAGCAGTAGATTCAGACTTGAAGGAGCCTTCCCGTGACCGATGTCGCCAGCCTGCGGGCTCGCTTGGTCGAGTACCTGCCCGAGCTGGAGGTCCATAGCGTTAGCGAGATGCTGAACGGCTGGGACTCCGTGGTCCTTGACGTAAACGGCGAGCTGATCGCGCGCTTCCCTAAACGCACTGAGGTGCTCGTCCAGCTGGAAAAGGAACTGCCGCTGCTCGCCGAGCTGGATCGGCAGCTGCCGGGTCGCGTGCCGGCCCCAATACGCGTGGGGGCAGCCAACGACCCCGGTCGATTCCTGATGTACAAGAAGCTCCACGGTGTGGAGCTCACCCCAGAGCTGGCGGGCGGCCCACAAGGCCCAGCTCTCGCAAAAGAGATCGGGGGTTTGCTCACTGTGGTGCACGGGATCGATGAGGCAATGACCGTCGGGTTCCAGATACCGCAGACCAGCCCCGCCGACTGGCGCGCCAAATATGTCAAGCTGTACGAGCGTGTCGGGGAATCTATTCTGCCGACCCTAGAACCGAAGGATCAGGCCAGTGTCGAGCGGACATGGCGCACGTTCCTCGACGACCCGTCGAACTTCAGGTTCACCCCGACGCTCATCCATGGCGACCTCGCCTGTGAACACATTCTTTGCGACGCGGAGCAAGGCACGGTCACGGGCGTAATTGATTGGGGCGACGCCGGATTGGGCGACCCGGCATTCGATTTCGTGGGCCTTTATGCCGAATGCGGCTGCGACTTCACCCGCGCTACCGCGGCGGCTTACCGCCGCGGGTTGGGGGCGGGTTGGGAGCGGCGGGTCGCTTTTTACGCCTACGTAATTCCGTTTATCGGCCTGCTGGCCGGCGCTGATCTGAATGACGAGGCGATCCTTGCGGAGAGCCGCGATGGACTTGCCGCGCTGCTGGCTGAAGAAGCATGACAACGCTCTCCATTTGCCGAGTTCGTATCCCGCCTTCTCGAAACTTAAACGTTAAATACCGACCCGAAATGAGCGAAAGATGATTACACCCCGTGTCGGCATAGACGCCTATAGCTTGCTCGGCAACATCGTCGACGGTGCGGCCGTCGACGTTCTCGAACGGGTGCGCTCGCTTGGTGCTGACGGGCTGCAAGCAACTCTGCCGAGCTGCGAGGGACAGACGCGTGAACTCTTCGCCGCGGCTGCGGACTGGGGGATGTACGTCGAGCCCTACGTCAAGCTGCCCGTCCACTGGAGCAACAACCCCGAGCTTCTCGACGCCCGGGAGCTGGAATTCCAGTTCGTGACCCGACTCGCTTCTGAGCTGGGCGCACGCACCCTCCACTGCTCGATCGGCTACGGCGAACGATTCGAGGACTTCGCGCGCTGGCAAGAGTACAAGCAGCAAGTTGCGACTGTGGTGCGCCGGTTGGCGCCGCGGTTGGAAGAGTGCGGACTGCGGCTGGGCATCGAGAACCACGGCGACTTCACGACACGCGAGTTACTGCAGCTTGCGGATGCGAGCGGCTCGGCTCACGTTGGGGTGGGTCTAGACACCGGCAACCTTTTGTACCTGGCTGAGGACGTTCAGACCGCGACCGAGCGAGTCGCCCCACTCGTCCACTCGGTACATCTGAAGGATGCGCTGCTGTTTCCGCACCCGAACGGAGCTCAGCGAGCCGTCGCTGCTCCCGGTACCGGCCAAATCGATTTCGACGCGGTGATCGGAACACTGCTGCGCGCTAACCCTGAGCTGAATCTCACGATCGAGGACCACGGCGATGTCCTGCCAGTACCCTTCTTCGACCGTGGGTGGCTTGAGCGTCTGCCCGAACTGTCAGCCATAGATATCGCGGCGAGCGCCGAACTCACCGCGCGTGGCGGCCAGATGCTGCGCGAACACCGGCTGCCGGATCCGCACGCGGTCGATGCCATTCCCTGGGAGTTGCGTGCTCCGGAACGTCTACGGGCCGGTATCGGCGCCATCCGCGCGGTCGGCGAGCGGGCTGTCAAACAAACCGAGGAGGAACAGTGAGCTTGAACGTCGGAATGTTAGGTACGGGCGGAATTGCCTCATACCACCTTGCCGGCTTCGACGAGTGCGCTGACCGCGCGCGGATCGCTGCGGTAGCTGACATCAATGAAGACGCAGCGCGTTCGTTTGCGAAGGACGCTGGCGCCGAGCGAATCTACAGGCACTGGCAGGATCTGATCGACGACGACACAATCGACGCCATCGATATCAGCCTGCCGCACGACCTACACGCTGATGTCGCCGTGGCGGCAGCCGAGGTTGGCAAACACATCCTCGTGGAGAAGCCGATCGCAACCACGCTAGAGGACGCCGATCGGATGCTCGCCGCGGCCGAGAGCGCTGGTGTGACCCTGGCAGTGCTGCACGACCGTCGATTCTCACCCTCCTACGAGCTCGCGAAACAGTTGCTCGATGACGGTGTAATCGGGCGTCCCTTGCTGTACAGACTGGACCACAACCAGGCGCCGAGTTTCCCGGAGGGCAGTTGGGCGCGCTCCCGTGAGCGCCTTGGTGGCGGCGCCATCATGAGCTGCCTGACGCATATCATCGACCTTGCACGTCACTACGCCGGGGACGTGGCAGACGTCGGTTGCTGGTCTGTAACGCTGCCAGAGAAAATGGAAGGCGAGATTATCGGCGTGGTCCCGATGCGCTTCGCCTCCGGCGCGATCGGGGATCTTTCGATCAACTGGAACGTCAAGGGTCGCAAGAGCACCAACGGTACCTGGTACGAGATGGTGTGGATCTCTGGCACTGAAGGGACTCTCTACACCTTCAACGACGGTGAGCGGCACTCTTTTGGCGGCGTGCGCTACATGCGCTACGGCGAGGAAGGCGACCCATTCGAGTTCATTCCCGCGAAGAGCAACCTGACGGGGCATCAGCGCGCGATCATCGACTTTGTCGACAGCGTGGTCAATGGCACACAACCACTCGTCACCGGAGCCGAAGGTCGCGCAGCAATCGAGGTCGCGTTGGCCGCCTACGACGCTGAGCGTGAAGGCCGCGTCATTACGCTGCCGCAGCGATGACGGCGACTGAAATTGGCGTTGGCATGTGGGGTTACGGCTTCATGGGCCGCGCACATGCCAACGCCTATCGGCACGTACGTCATCTACCGGGGATACGTGTTCGGCCGGAACAAGTTGTAATCGGCGGCCGCAACGGAGAGGCGGCGCGACAGGCTTCCGCGACGTACGGATTCGCCCGGCACACGCATGACTGGCGCGAGATCATCGCGGACCCGGCTGTGCAGTTGTTTGACAACTGCGCCTGGCATGACGCCCACGAGGAGCCCTGTGTTGCCGCCGCACATGCGGGCAAGCACCTGCTTTGCGAAAAGCCGCTCGCGCTCGATTCCGCCGCGGCTCGACGGATGTTGGCAGCGGCCGAGCAGGCAGGGGTGCAGCACGCCGTCGCGTTTAACTACCGCTATGCACCCGCCGTACGCCGTGCGCGCGAGTTCATTGCAGCTGGCCAGCTTGGCGAAGTCCGGCGCATCCACGTCGCATACTTCCAGGACCATCAAGCGGACGCGTCTCTCCCGAGCCCCTGGGGGGCCCGCAGCCAGACGGGGGTGCTGGACGGGCTCGGTTCGCATGTGATCGACTTAGCGCGTTTCCTTGTCGGTGAGATTGAGACCGTGACGGCGGACATCAGAACATTTATTCCTGAGCGGGGCGTGAGCGCATTCTGCGAGGAGCGTGTTGTGATGACCGAGGACGACGCATTCAACGCTCAGGTCGTGTTCTCCGGAGGGGCCATGGGGATCTTGGAGGCCGCCTGGATCTACGCTGGAAAGAAGAACGCCCTCCAATTTGAGGTCAACGGATCCGAGGGTTCTGTGTCGTGGAACCTCGAGGACCTCAACTACCTGCACTTCAACCGTGTTCAATCTGGGTCGGCGGACCCGGGCGGGACTCGTCGCCTGCTTGTGACGGATACCGATGATCCCTACGTCGGCAATTGGTGGCCGCCGGGACATGTGCTCGGATGGGAGCATTTGCACGCGAACCTCATCGCTGCATTCGTCGAGGCGATCGCGACGGGCCAATCGGTGGCGCCCTGGGCCGCCACATTCTCTGACGGACTACGCGCGGTCGAGGTGGCTGAAGCGATGCGTCGCTCCCACACCTCTGGTCTGCGTGAATCTGTGGACTCCTCGCGGAGGGGTCCACTCGCATGATCGCGGACAACCATAACCATTTCGTGGAATGTGGAGACATCGTTGCAATAGTGCGTGCCGGGGAACGGTCAGGCCTCACTGAAATGGCGTTGACCGAGCATGTGCACCACATGACCGACGCGCTTGAGCGCATCCCGTTGCTACGGCGCATTCCGCCCGAGGGACCGCCGCTGTCGTGGGAGGCCTACTTGGCCCAAGTTGCCCGGGCGCAAGCCGAGGTCGACATTCCTATCCGCGTAGGCATGGAGATGGAGTTCATGCCCGACGATGAGGCGACGGCCAGAGCCCTCGCGGCCTTCCTCACCGATTCGCGCGATGCGTTGGACGTCGTGATCGGCTCGGTCCATGAACTCAGCGATGGGGTATACCTCGAGGATGTTGGCGGCGCCGATCCCGACGGTGCATGGCACGACTACGGTGAGCGCCTACTCGCGAGCATTCGCAGTGAGGCCTACGACGTCATCGGCCATCCGACGCGGCTGGCCGTAGTGGGCGCGCCTATACCCGAGCGCGCCCATACGCTGATGGACCAGCTTGCCCTCGCAGCAGCGCGTCACGACATAGCGTTGGAAGTTAATGCTGTCGACTTGCGGGCGCAACCGGCACTGGTGCGGCGCCTAATCTCGCGCTGCGCCGCGCGTGGCGCAATGATCAGCTTGGGCTCCGACGCACACGCACCCGACCATGCCGGGGCGGCGCTAGCGGCGCCCGCGGTACTCCTAGAGGAGGGTGTGTCCGAGGTGGCCTACTTCCGCCACGGCAACCGCCACATGGTGTCGCTGGGAGTACGAGATGCCAGCTGATGCTGATAGCGTCAGGCCTCGACCTGGCACGCTGTTCTTCGCGCAACAGCAGCGGTTGCGCAATTGGGATGAAGGCTCCCATCTGGCCCGTTTCGGCGGGATGCTGTCGTTCGGGTCGTCCTGTTCGCATTTGGCTCGGTTACTTCGCACCTGTACTTCAAGCGCGAAGCCGCGGACAGCGCAACGACGACCGACAAGAGAGATTGCGCGCGCTCACTCCACGGTGAGTACGCCTTTGTCGGAATATCACGGTCGCGTCGCACTTCCAACGCGACAGGCCGATGCGATTTGGCCTGCACACAGCCTTATCCGGTAATAAGGAATTCGCCGTCACCGTCACAGTCCGGGTTCGACGTCATGACGATCCCCGACCATCTGTCACCGACGCTGGCGCTCTTCAGCGGGGGAGCGGCGACCGCCTGTGCCGTCACCTCACATCTGCGCAACGGCACACTCGTGTTCAACAACGATGTGCATCGTCCGGTCTATGCCGCGCGTGAAACCGTAAGCGTGGCAGTGCAGTCCGGTGAACGGTGTGAGCTGGGTCTGGGCGCTGACCATATGAAGTCCGAATATCACGCGGACAGACTGACGCTCGACAACGGCGCCGCCAGGGTCGACCGGCTGATCTAATCGGTCTGGTCGCCCACTACTGGCCGGAGAGCCCGTGGAGGTGGACGGCGCGTATTACTGCGTACGGACCGGCGCTCTGGTCGCGGGAGTCGACGTGCCGCTGCTAATCGGTGGCAGCGGCACGCGCGTGCTGCCAGTTGCCGGTCGCATCGCTGATATCGCCGGACTGGCGGGCTTCAGCCACAACCACGACGCCACGGAGGTCCGGCTGACCCACTTCGACGCGAAGGGCCTGCTGGACCGGATCGCTGTTGTGCGCGACGCCGCCGGCAACCGGTTCGAAGCCATCGAGCTCAACGGGTTGCTGCAGTTTGTGGTCCATACCGACGATCCCGTTGCTGCGGCAGCGGAGGTAGCCGGGCCGTTGGGAGCCCCGGCGGAGCTGCTGCTGGAATCGCCGTTTGCGTTGTTCGACAGCTACGAGTAGATGGCCGAGTCTCTGGCGGAGCGACAGCTTCGGTTCGGAATCAGGTATTGGCCTGCGTTCGACGCGTGCACGGGCCGCGAGTCGGTGCTTCCGCATCTGGCCGAAATCATCAAGCTGCTGCGCTAACGGCTGACGACGCCGGCGAGAAACCCGGTCATCGCCTCGAGCAGAGCGTCCGGACGATCGCGCTGCACTCAATTGGGGCTCCACAACAACTTTGGAGCTCCGCGTTAGGGATTAGCTCGGCGGCCACCAGGGCACGCGCAGGCGGTACGCCCAGATCACGGTCACCCGTGGACGATCAGCGCCGGGCGGCGAAACGACGACAATCGTCCCGTGTAGTCCCTGTATAGCCGATTGCATCCGACCTGGTCACGCTGCCACTGCTCGAACGCCCAGAATCTCCAGTTGGCCGGCGGCGGCCACGACCGCGTCTATCAACGCGTCGGTGACCTGCCCGGAGTCGGTGATCAGCGCCCGCGTGCTGCGCACCATCGCTCGGCGGTTGGTGCCGACCCAACGGGTCACCCCCCGGTCCCAAATGAAGCTGCCAGAGTCACAATAACGTAACTCGCCAATTCCCCGCTTCCTGCGGCGTTCCCTCAGTCGAGGGGCGCGAGATATGAGCTGATTCCGACGCAAAACAAATCTGCCCGTATCCTCGCGCGTGGGATCGGACGTTGCAGTTGACAAATGCGAGGGGCGCCCGGATGGCAGTGTCAATTCCGTACGCCGCAAGAGCGCGAGCGCGTCATGACAGTGGAGTAAATCTCAAACCAAACAGAGGGACTCACGTCGAGTTGCGCACGATCAGCTCGTTGGCAAGGACTACGTGGGGCACACCGAGCTGCTCGCCGGCGACTGCGCGCACGAGCATGTCTGCGGCGGTACGACCCATGTCGTAGGCACCGACACGCACAGTCGTCAGCGGCGGGTCTACGAAGCGCGAAAACTCAAAGTCGTCGAACCCCGCCACGGCAACGTCGTCAGGCACTCGTAGCCCGGTAGTTTTCACCGCGTGGATCGCCCCTACCGCCAGCGCATCCGAGCCACAGATTATTGCGGTCGGCCGTGAGCTTGCGGATAGCAGGCGGTCCGCCATTGCCTCCCCGCCAGAAGCCTGCCAAGTAGCGTCGAAGATCTCTAGATCAGGCCGCTCTGGGAGTCCTGCTGCAATGAGCTCGTCGCGGTAGCCGAGGTAACGTTGCTCGACGACTGGCCAGGGAAGGCGTGCGCCGATGAAGCCAATCGCGTCATGGCCGCGCGAGATCAGGTGTTTGGTGAGCTGGCGTGCCGTCTCACGCTCGTCGGTTCGGACGACCAGAACCTCTGGATCGTCAATCACTTCGTCGAAGACTACGAACGGCACGTTGAGCGTCTTTAGCTGCTCGATGTAACCATGCCGCAATGCAGGCTCACCCGACAGCAGCACGAAAGCACCGTCGACGCGACCTTCGAGCAGCGGTCTGAGCATGGTGCGATCGTTCGCTAGCGGCCGCTGGCCCTTCAACAGGATTTCATAGTCGCAATCGCGCGCGACATCAGCGACACCTGCGATCAGAAGATCGGTCAGCGGATCGGCAAGGAAGCTCGGAGCCTCGTCGAGGACAAGAAACGCGAACGTTCTCGTCCGATGCAAACGCAAGCCACGCGCTGACACATTGGGGAAATAACCAAGGCGGGCCATTGCGTGCTCGACGCGCTGGCGCGTCTCCGGCCGCATTAGGTCGAAGCGGTTGCGCAGAACATTGGAAACTGTCTGCATCGATACCTCTGCCTCGGCGGCGACCTCGCGCAGGGTGGGCCGCTGCCGACGACCGTTCGAGTTCGCAGACATAGACAACTTGAACGTAAAAGCAAATGTCCCCGTCTGTCAAGTTAGATGGGCGAAACAGTCGTGGAGAGTTTTTTCAAACCCAAGAGCGCGGGTCGCTAGTGTAACGTTAAAGTCGAGCTACTAGCCTCACGAGGAGAATCCGTTGCCCCGTTCAAAAGCCCAGTCCGATAGCGCTCCCACGGTCGCAATTGTCGGGGCAGGTGTCGCCGGCCTCACCGCAGCCGTCGCGCTGCTCGACGCAGGCATAGTGCCTACCGTCTTCGAGGCCGCCGACTATGTAGGCGGTCGCACGCGTTCGACTGACGAACCGTGGCTCGGTGCGCACCGCACCGAATGGTGCGCGGAGCTTGTCAATTCGGACCATACGACGATGCTCGGGCACATCCGTCGCCTCGGGATCCCGACCCGCGACCGCGACCGCGTGGAGCCAAGGCTCGGCGAGCTATGGATGTTGCGTGGTGAGTGCTACGCGATCGCCGATGCTCTGCGTGATTACGATGCCGGCGTCCGTACGATCGTGGAGTCGCAATCTGCCGCGATCGGCATGCCGGACAGTTGGGTGCCAACAGGCGATGCTGCGCGCGAACTAGATGCACTCAGCGTTTACGAGTGGATTGAGCTGCACGTCCCGGGCGGACACGACTCGCGCCTTGGAGCGCTGTTGGACCTCGGTTACACGATCGAGTGCGGCGTCGACTCACGCCAGCAGAGCGCAATCAACCTTATCCGGCAACTCTCCGGTTTGGCCCTTAGCGCGTTCGGTCCGCTGGGCACATCTGACGAACGCTATCGAGTCCTCGGCGGCATCGATCAGGTGCCGCGCGGCCTCGCGCGCCTATTGCCGACCGAGGCGCTGCGACTGAACGCGCAGCTAATGCGGATCGCGCGCACCGCAGACGACCACGCTGTGCTCTCGCTGTCCGTCAACGGCGAACAGCAGGAAGCCGAGTTCGATCATGCGATCCTCACGCTGCCGTACACCTCGCTGCGACGGGTGAACATCGCTGACGCTGCCCTCGATGAGCGCAAGGCGGCTGCGATCCACGAGTTTGGCTATGGTACGCATTCCAAACTTCAGCTCGAGTTCACGGGGCGGCCGTGGCTGGACGCGCCGGAGCCCTATCGCTGCAACGGCTCGACATTCACGGACCTTGACATCGGCGCGACCTGGGAGTCCACGCTGGGCGATGGTGGTGAAACTTCAGTGCTCGTGTCCTATCTCGGCGGAGGGCTGGCGGAGGACGCGCAGATTAGAGAACCGTACGCATCGAATGCACTGCCGGAAGTGGAGCGACGCGCGCGGCAGATCGTCGCTCAGCTGGACGCGCTGTGGCCCGGCACGGCCGAGGCGTACACCGGCCGCGCGACCCTAACCAGTCCGACGTCGAGTCCCTTCCTCGGCGCTAGCTACTCCTGCCGGCTCGTCGGTCAACATACTGGCTTCGATGGCCGCGAAGGAACACCAGAGGGGCCGTTCCATTTCGCCGGCGAACAGCTCTCGCCGCAGTTCCAACGCTTCATGGAGGGAGCCGCGAGCGAGGGCATGCGCGCCGCGAAGGAGGTACTGAAAGCGCTGGGTTAGCCGGTATGGAGGCTGACTCGACGCCGAAGGCCTCGGACTGCAATCGGACGTGGGTTCCGGCGTCGAGTGAACACTCGCACCGGTAGAGCCACAACTGCTGATCAGGGACCTCCGGTGAGTTCCAACGGTACGAGTGTGGGGTTGGACGTGCATGCGCTTTCGGTGGCGCATGCCGTCGATGAGGATGCGGGCCGCGTCGAGCGGGCACGGTTGTGTCTTGACAACGAGGAGATCCTCGATTGGTTGCACCGGCTGCGCGGTCCGGTGCGGGTGGCCTTTGAGGCCGTCCCAACAGGGTTTGGCTTCGAGCGGCGCTGACTGATGCCCAGGTGGACTGCGCGGTCGGCGCGCCGTCGAAGCTGATCCGTCCGAGCGGAGACCGACTCAAAACCGACGCCCGTGCCGCGCATTTGACCAAAGGTTGCTGCGGTTGGGCGAGACCACTGCGGTCACGGTGCCCGAGGCTAAGGTCGAGGCGGTGCGGGATCTGGTTCGTGCTCGCGTGGACGCCCGGGCGGATCTGATGCGGGTCCGACACCGGCTGTCGAAGCTGCTGTTGCGCCAGGGGCGGGTGTTCGGGCGGGCAGGCCTGGATCGGTGTGCATGGAATGTGGCTTCAGCGCCAACGATTCGACGATTCTCACACCACGGCGGCCTTCGATCACCACTTCGATGCGGTGCTCACCGCCACCGCGGCCCGTGACCGCCTCGATGCGCAGATCGTGGCAGTCGCGGCCTACTACACCACGGTGGGCTGACCCAGTCAACCGGCTGGGCTGCCTGCGGGAGATCTCCGCGCTGACCGGTCTGGCACTGAGCGTCGGGATCGGGGACTGGACCCGATTCGCCGGGGCCTCGATCGGCGCCTACGTCGGCCTGTTACCCATCGAACTCCTCGGGCGGCTCCCGGGTGCAGGGTTCGATCACCAAGGCCCGCACGCTCACGTCCGCAGACTGCTGATTGATTCGGCCCGGCATCACCGAGCGGCGCACCGCAATCCTGGACCGGGGATGCGGGCCCGCTGCGCCAGGGCCGACCCGGCGCCTAAGGCCCGTGGACATGCCGGCAATCGGCGATTGCACCAGCAGTGGTGTCGGTTCTACGAGCGCAAGAAACCTCATGTTGTGGCCAACGTCGCGGTCGCCCGCGAACTGGCCGGGTGGTGCTGGTCCTTGGCCACGCTGACGTTAGAGCAGACAACCAAACTTGATCGGAACCAGCCCGGTCGGCCGCCAGGTAGGCGAACTGGACCTGCGTTACAGCTATCAGCAGCAACAGGATTCACCGATTGCTGGTGCGACGCCCGTGTCTCTAGAGGCTGCCACCGTTCGCGCCAAACCATCGTCTTGCGGTAACCAACCCGCGCATATCGATCTGAACCACCGTCGTTGACCAACGACCGTCGATGCACCGACTGACCCCGATCAAACGAAAGCCGCCCTGGCACCAAAACCGGGACGGCTTTCACCTGCTTCTTGACAAATGGTGCCTACAAGATCTGTCTTGGTTAGCGCGACCGTCCATTCGTAACCTCGCCGCAGCAGGGCCTGATCTTCGATGCCGAGTAGATATCTGACGGGATGGTGTTCGGTTACGACGCTGCGGAACTACGCATGAAGATCGAAGTCGTCCGTGCCGAAACAACGAAATGTCTCGTGCTACGCGAGCTGCGCCGAAAGAGCCCACGACGAGACGAATCCGACGAGAGCGCGTTCGAAGCTGTCCATGAGGAAACCGCGGTGAGGAGAATAGCAGGGGATATCTCCAAGCCCGAACCAGTGGTTCTTTCGCAATTACCATGCACGCATAAGTGTAGTGACCGATTGCCGGTAATATGCCTTGCAATCTTCCATTGTCTTAACGGCGAGCGAGGAGAGTGGCCATTTGTGGAGTTAAGTGCGAAGTCGTACAGTCCGTTCATCGGATTGCAGGTTGCAGAGCTCGAACTACGGTGCGATTGTCCCCACATCTGGGACGAATCATAGAGTTGTCAGCATCGTTTCCTCGCAACGATGTCAGTGGCGATTACGACGAATCCCCATGACTCCTGAACTTTTAGCAACGCGGGGTGCTGATGCTGACATTGAGTAATATCTACCCCTTCACCGCACCGTTCAGCATCCCCGAGATGAACCGGCGTTGCATAAAGACGTAGACCGCGACGACGGGGGCGGCGATCAGCACGCTGGCGGCCGCGATTTCTACGACGTTCGTACGGTGCCCGACAGTGAAGAACGCGAGCCCAAGCGGCGCCGTGCGATGACTATCACTGTTGATCATGATTAGCGGTAATAGGAACTCGTTCCAGTTCCACATGAACGTCAGCACCACCAGCGTGGTAAGCGCCGGCTTCGCAAGGGGCAGGAGCACTTGCCGCAGCACCGTAAGACTCGAGGCACCCTCCAAACGCGCCGCCTCGATCAGCGTGCGCGACGACGACCGAAAGTAGGCGCGCATCCAGAAGATGCCGAACGCAAGCGAGATAGCTGACTGCGGCAAAATCAGGGACCAGTATGTATCAACTAGGCCTACATCGCGCATGCGGAAGTACAGCGGGATCACGAGCGCCTCGTGCGGGATAATCAGTCCCAGAATGAACACGTAGAAAAGTGCGTCCGAGCCGCGAAACCGCATGGTGCCAAATGCGTAGCCTGCAAGCACCGACAGAACGCACGTGATCACCACGACGCACACTGTCACGATCGCGCTGGATACAAGGTACTGCTGAAAGTGACCGACTGACCAGGCTCGTTCGAAGGTCTCCAGATGCAGCCCTGTCGGGATCGGCACTCCAGTGAGTAGCGCATCATGTCGCTGTAGTGCCGCCGACAGAACGAGCAGGATCGGCGCGACAGCGAAGCCGGCGAAGACCCACAGTAGGGCGTAGGTGAGGAAGCGTTCGGTGCGGGATACGTTCATTTCTCAGCCGTTCGGTTGATGGCGACGCCGACGAGGAAGATCACCAGGGTGAGTACAACAGCGATCGCACTGCCAGAGCCGACGTTGCCGTTCGCGAACGCCTGCTGATAGACGAGATAGCCGGGCACAACAGTCTCTGTACCGGGTCCGCCCTGTGTAAGGACATAGACGAGGTCGAACGTATTGAGCGCGCCGATCACCGTTACCGTTAGGGCAACGGCGAGTTGATTGCGAACGCCAGGCAGCGTCACCGTGATGAACTCACGCACCGGACTGGCACCGTCTACGCGCGCGGCTTCGTACAGCGAACGCGGGATTTCCTGAATTGCCGCCAGGAACAGCACCATGCAAAAGCCGAACATCACCCAGCTGCCGATCATGCCGACGGCAGGAAGTGCGGTCTCATAGTCACCGAGCCACGGGCGCGCGAGACTGCCGAACCCAAGGAATCTGAGGGTGGCATTGAGGGGGCCGTCATAGGCGAGGATCCACTGCCAGCTCGTGGCCACGACGACTGTAGCGAGCACCTGCGGCAGGAATAGGACTGCGCGCAAGAAGGTGAGGCCACGGACCTGGAAGCGTGACAGTGCGGCCGACAGCACCAGGCCCCAGACGATCGGCATGAACGAGAAGAACAAGATCAACACCCCAGCATGGATGAAGGCGCTGCTTATCTGAGGATCCTCGAGTATTGCCCGGTAGTTCGCGAGGCCGACGGGCCGACTTTCGCCAACCCCGGTCCACGAGTAAAAGGAGAACCAAACGGTCTCGCCGAGTGGGAATAACACCATCGGAATGAACAGCGCGAACGCGGGCAGCAGGTAAAGATATGCCACACGTCGTGGCTCGCCAGGCGTTGATTCGCTTCTCCGCGCAGCGGGGGCGCGTAGCCGATCCCGCAGAGACTTTCGTGGCCTGGCATTAGTCGCCGCACGGTCGGCTCTGACCCGTGCGGGGGAGATCGGGACCAATCGCTCGTCGATCCCGGGGGCCGCGCGCATCACTTGCTTCCCTTTAGGTAAGCCTGCCGCTGCTCCTCGATTCTGGTTAGCAGGTCCGCCGGGCTCACGCGGCTGGCCAGTAGATCCTGCACACCTTGGAGCATGGTGTTGTAGGTGTAGTTCAGCAGTGTTCCGCTTCCGAGGAAGGGAAGTGCCGTGCCGTGTGTCCGCTGCTCGTTCCATGACTGCAACAGATCGTCGTATACCGCGCCGCGCTCGACATGCCCATCGACCGGCACTACTGGGAGCGACCCGTAACTAAGTGCGAGCTGTCGTTGCATCTCAGGGGAGGAGAGGTAGTCCAGGAACGCGGCGGCGGCGTTAGCCTCCGCTTGGGGCGCAGAAGCGGTAATCCCGAAGCTCCACATCGCATTGTTCACGGTGCCAGGCGTCTTGCCGGTGTCGTTCGGGTCCGGTATGAAAAAGAAGCCGAAATTGTCTGTGTCGCTCGTCGGTGCCAAGACGTGCAGCCCGACCATGTATAGGCCTTCGCCGCGGGCGAACCGCGCCGCCTGCTCAGTGCTGCTGATGCCCTCGAAGCCCTTGGTGAAGTAGCCCGCGGCGGCCCAGTCCTTCATTGTCTGGGCTGCTTGGACTCCTTCGGCTCCGGTGATCGTGGTCTCGGGCTGGTTGAGTACCCACTTGAGCATTGCTGGGCCGCCGAGGTAGTCGGCGAGCAGCTCGTTGAAGAGCCAGCCGCCGCCGTCGCGGTCGGAGTTGCCGAGCACGATTGGGGTGATCCCTGCGGTCTTGGCGGCGGTCAGCGAGGCCTCGAAGTCCGCGAATGTCTTCGGCTGCGGGAGGCCGAGTTGTTCGAGCAGTCTGCGGTTGTAGAAGACGCCGATTTGGGATCCATACCACGGCACCCCGTAGGTCGGACCCTCGCCCCAGCGATTTGTATCGTTGGAGTATCGGTCGAGAGTCAGTCCGCCTATCGAGTCGAAGCGCTGGTTCCACTTGTAGGTGTCGACGTACGGCCCCATGTCACGCATGAGCCCGGATTGAATCAGCGGCGCGAGTACGCCACCGGGCAGCGTGTCACCCTCGATGAGGGTGGGCGGGTTCGATCCCGACGCAGCCAATTTCGTCTTTGTTGTGGATTCGACCGTGGTCTCATTGCCGATCCCCGGAGGGGCCACGCGTTTGATCGTGATGTTCGGGTGCAGGTCGGTGAATTGTGAGATCGCGGCTTCCAGCCCTGGGTTGATCGGGTTGACCGCTTCCTGGTCCCACATTGTGATTGTGACCTGCTGGGTCGGAATGCTCGTGTCCACCGGCCCAGACGAACCTGATGACGAGGGCGGTGTGGTAGAGCCCGGACCTCCGCAGGCAGTAACGACTAGGGATGCACTCAGTACGACGGCGACGGCGGCTACGCCACGGGCACGAAATGAAACGTTCAGCACGACAGCTCCTCCATAGTGACTTGGGCTTTTACGAAGTGGGCCAGAGGTCACTTCCTCGTTCACATTCTCAAGTTGTCTTGCGGTGAGTTACCGTCACCGCTTGTTCTCGTCCGTCGTTGTCAGATCCTCTCGCCGCTCGCCGGATCGAAGTAGTGGATGTCGGAAGGGGAGAGCAGCAGATCGAGCGGTGACCCAATCGCCACCTGTGTGTTCGGGTCGAGGCACGCCGTGAACTGCCTCCGCGCATGCTCTGTGATGTCGGCGTCCCCGAGGTCGGCGCCGTCGACCACGTCTGTTCCGGGGGCAAACCGAATTTGAGTCTCGCTGCCGAGGTCTTCGATAACCTCGGGTACGATCCGCATGACAACGCTCTCAGAGCGAGGCCCCTCTGACGAGGCGGCGCGCAGATCGGTCGGCCGGACACCGACTACGACCGTCTTCCCATCGAGTGCGCGTACGGGCGAGTCTGGTGCAAGCGGTATTTCCGTACCTGCGAGCGAGACGCGACCATCAAGCACGGGCGCCTCGAAGAGGTTCATTCCCGGTGACCCCATAAAGGCTGCGACGAATAGGTTGGCGGGCTTGCGAAACATCCGCTGTGGTGTGTCGACCTGCTGGATCAGCCCGTTGCGTAGCACCACGACACGATCGCCGAGTGTCATTGCCTCGACTTGGTCATGCGTCACGTAAACCGTTGTTCGCTTGAGTCGCTGGCGTAGGCCCGCCAGCTCAGCTCGCATCTGTACACGCAGCTTGGCGTCAAGGTTGGACAGCGGCTCGTCCATCAGGAAGACCGCGGGTTCGCGCACCATTGCGCGGCCCATGGCGACGCGCTGGCGCTGACCGCCCGACAATTCGCTCGGCTTCCTATCCAGGAGCCGCGTGAGTTCGAGTACGGCTGCAACCTCGTCTACGCGGCGTTCGATGTCAGCCTTCGGTGTCTTGCGCATGGTGAGCCCGAACCCGATGTTGCGCCGCACGGACATCTGCGGGAAGAGGGCGTAATCCTGGAAGACCATCGATACATCGCGCTTGCCTGGGGGCATCTTCGTGACGCGGCGATCACCGATGAAGATGTCGCCACTGGACGGTGTCTCTAGGCCTGCGATCATCCGGAGCAGGGTTGTCTTCCCGCAGCCCGACGGACCTACGAGGACGAGGAATTCGCCGTCCTCTATCTGGAGCGTGACCTCGTCCACTACACAGGTCTCGGGGCCGTAGCGCTTTGTGACCTTCTCAAGTGTGATGGCAGCCATGTCAGTCAAGACCTTCCGTCGACTGCCGCATCGACAGACCGTCGCAGAAATGGTTGCTGTAGAGCATGAGTAGTCCCTCCAGTAGCGGGAAGCGGCGGCGCAGTCGGCGCCGATGGTCGACAATTGGGAAGCCAATGCAATCCGTCGGGGCGGGCCGGCGCGATCGGCTCGCAGACGGCTTTCACCACGATGCAACTCCTCCGCGGACTGTCAGAAGTGATCGCCTGGCGGTGCCTAGAAAGAATTACTTTAACGTTACACAACGTAGATCTCGAGGCTTGGCGCTGTCAAGAGGTGCCGCGGATCAAAGTCCCGGCAGCTTTCGTTCATTGCCACCACGTTCGAAATGCACTGCAGTACAGCGCCATTCGTGCAGACAGCATGATTGCTCATACTTTTGAAGCCGCCGGAAAACCGGTTACACCCGAACTGAAAAAAAGACACCGCATCACGCTCACGGATTGACATCGCCGCAGCGTAGATATCGTCGCCGAGATGAACTGCGACGCGCCCCAAGGGGGGGGCAGTGCGTCGCAGTAGTTCTCAACGTCGGTCGGCGTCCTCGGCGCTGAGGTCCCTCAGGTCAGCACGCGAGGGCACCGCCTGGGAGTCCCCTGGCACGGTAACAGCCCAGGACCCGCATTCGACCGCGCATCGCAGTCGTGCTGCGGCCGGCTGTCCGCACATCCACGACGCCAGCAGTCCACCGGCGAAGGCGTCGCCAGCTCCCACGGTGTCGATGACCGGGACGGCGGGTGCTGATACGTGCAGCAGATCGCCAGAGTTGCTAAGCATCATTGCGCCGTGTCCGCCGAGTTTGACGATGACCTCGGCTGCACCGAGGGCCTGGAGGCCACGTGCCAGCGACGCGGCGTCGTCAATGGGAGATGACTCATGGGTGGCTGCCGGCGCCTGGCCAAGTAACATCCGCGCCTCCTGTTGTGTGGCGATCACTACATCGGCTGTTGCAAATAGCCTCAGGGATTGTCGCGCCTGCTCGGGTAGCCACAGTCGCTGGCGGTAGTTGACGTCGAAGCTAATGACAGAGCCAGCGTCACGCGCACGTTGGAATGCCAGCTGCGCGGCAGAGGCTGCGGTGTCGCTGAGCGCCGGAGTAATGCCGGTCAGATGCAGGAAGGAACTGCGGGTGAACGACACTGCCTCCACATCACGAGCGTCGAGCTGGGCACCAGCGCAGTGGCGCCGCCAGTAATGCACACGGCTACCCAGTGCTGTGCGCCGCTCGCGGACGATCAAGCCCGTAGGTTGGCTGATGCGGCGAGCCTGGTGTTCTACCCCGCCGGCGCCCATCCGCGCGAGCAGGATATCGGCAGCAATGTCGTCACCGAGCACGCCGACCCACCGAGCCAGCCCTCCCAGACCTGCGACAGTCAGCGCTACATTGAGCTCCGCGCCTGCAGCCATGGTTTGCATGTGTGAGCCCAGCTGCCACGGGCCCAGGGTGTCGTTGACCAGCAGCACCATGGCCTCACCGATGGTTATCAGGTGAGGCTGGTCGGCGGGGTGATTGGCGTTCACCGCAGCGACGTCTTCTGAGTCTGTAGCTGTTGCAGCAGCTGCTGCACCGCTTGGGCGACGCCGCTCACATCATCACCACGCAAAGCGGGCGAGAGCAGCGCGCCACCGACGCCGACACCGATTGCGCCAGCGCGCAGAAAATCCCCTGCACGCACGGCGGTGACTCCGCCAGTAGGAACGATATGAGCGCCAGGCAGGATGTCGAGCAGGTTGCTGATGTAGGCGGGTCCCAGCAGCCCTGCGGGGAATACCTTGACCGCCGTGGCGCCAAGGGTCAACGCTGTGGAGACTTCTGACGGCGTCATCGCTCCGATGATCAGCGGAATTGATTGCTCGGCTGCGACAGCTGCCACCTCAGGCACCACTGTCGGGGTCACTATGAATTTGGCCCCGGCTTCGATGGCGGTGGCCGCTTGCTCGGCGGTGAAGACGGTGCCCATGCCGAGGTAAAAATCAGCAGATAGCTCCGCCCTAGCCTTGACGAGCAGCGGAATTGCATCGGCTGTCGTGTACGTCAGCTCGATAATCGAGATTCCAGCGTCGAATAATGCCCGCACGGTAGGCAGGACAAAATCAGGGGTGGGGGCACGCAACACGGGGATCAGCGGTGACCGCCCGATCACGTCGAGTAACGACTCTGTGACAGTCACTAGAGGATCCCGAAGCGACGAAACGCCGCTGAAACGCTGGTGCCTGAGGCCACTGCGGTGCGGAACTGTCCCTCACCAAAGTCTTTGATTCGCACACTCTCGAGGACCTGCTTTTCGAGGGCAGCTGGGATGATGCATACGCCGTCGGCGTCGCCGACGATGAGATCGCCGCTACAGATCTCTACGCCGTCGACAGTTACTGGAATGTTGTGGGCGGTGACGTCGATGCGACCCTTGCTGTCATAAGGAGTGGCTCCGCGGCTGAACACGGGGAAGTCCAGTTCGAGCAGACGCGGCACGTCGCGGATGAGTCCGTCGGTTAACGCACCGAGAACCCCGCCAGCCTGGCAAGCGGTCGTAATGAGTTCTCCCCAGACCCCAGCCGCATCCGAACGTTCGGTGTGGAACACGAAGATTGCGTCCGGTGGCAGCGCATCGAGAGCTCTAAGCAGGCCCTCATAAGGGCGCTCAGGATACTCGTTCACAGCGGGCCGGGAAGTGACAGTGAACGCGCGCCCCACCATCTTCTGATCTAGACGTAGCGGACGGATGTCAGGACTGAGGCATTGCTTGCGCCGCCCCAAACCGTCTAGCGCATCCGCAGCCAGGGCACTGGTCAGCCGGTGGATGTCGAGGACTTCACCAGCTGAATCCTTCTGTGTCACATTGACCTTCGTTCTGTCGATGGCCGCGCGGGCCAGGGGTGAGCTTGCTGAACGGGCGCCCTCAGTATCACCGACAAGCACGACTGAAGCAACACGCGTCGCATAATGTACCGCATAGAAGTCTCGTCTGACGAGATTAATAGCGTAGCCTTGCGGCCGCGGACCTCTCTACAGCCCAGCGCGCAGAACGCCAGATAATCCACCAGGCAGCAGATTCCATTGGATCCAGGCCCACCGACGGGGCCAGAAGGACATTTCTACGCGCACACGAGCAATAAGGACGTGATCATCTAATGGGACTCATCTGTCGCATGTTCCTACCGAGTCGACAACCCGCGCGAGCGGTTTGTCCTGCAGTCATTCTGCGCCGGGCCCGGATCGCGATCGGAGCCCTGTTTCTGATCAACGGCGCGATCTTCGCCAATCTGCTGCCGCGCTATCCGGAGATCAAGGCCGATCTGCACCTCAGCAACGCGGTGTACGGCGCGGCAATAACCTCGTTCTCCGGCGGTGCGCTCGTCGCGGGATTGACTGCGGCGACGCTGATTCGGCGATTTCACAGCGCACGGGTGGCAGTCCTGGGCACCGTGCTGCTGGCTTCTTTCGTCATGCTCGCCGGCGTGGCAAGCACACCGCTGATTCTGGCCTCCACCCTGTTTCTGGCCGGGGCCTGCGACTCGGTGCTCGACGTCGCACAGAACGTCCACGGGCTCCGGGTGCAACGCGAACACGGCCGCTCGATCATCAACTCACTGCACGCAGCATGGGCCGCCGGGGCGATCCTTGGCGGTCTCACCGGCGCCGGGGCAATCGGCCTCGGGATATCTCGCGGCGTCCACCTCAGCGCAGTCGCGGTCCTGTTAAGCGTGGTGGCGCTAATCGCCTACCAGTACCTGCTGCCTGGGCCCGACCACGGTGACCATCCGGCAGCGAACGCCACGATCGGCACCCGAGCCGGGCCACGCGTGTATCTGAGCCTACTGGCCCTGGTGTTGATTGCGATCGCCGGCGCCACGGTCGAAGACGCCGGAAGCTCATGGGCCACGCTGTATCTCCGCGACGGCCTGCACACGCCGCCCGCATTGGCGGTCTCTGGGTACATCGCACTCGTGGGGTTCATGTTCGTCGGCAGACTGATCGGCGATCGCCTGGTAAACCGGTTCGGCGAAGCCACCGTAGTCCGGGCAAGCGGCTTCATCGCAGCCGCGGGAATGGGCTTTGCCTTGGTCATCCCGACGATCGCGACCACTATCGCCGGGTTCGCACTCGCCGGCCTTGGGGCAGCCACCCTTATACCGATCGCCATGCACGCTGCCGATCGGCTGCCGGGCTTGCGACCCGGCACCGGCCTGACCGTGGTCACCTGCCTGATGCGGGTGGGATTCTTCGGTGCGCCACTACTCGTCGGACTGGTCGCCGACGCCGCCGGTTTGCGGTCCGGACTGCTGGCCGTACCGCTCGCCGGGATCATAGCCATCGCACTGACCGCGGCGCTGCCCGGACGACGACTGTGCGTACCCGATCCTCGAATCCCGTCCCGACAGGCTTCGAACTGAATCATGAAGACTCCCGACAGGATCAGCGCGACGCCGAGCGCTACATCGCGTTCCGCCGAGCAGCAGTAGACCTTGTGATACCAATCCAGCTCCGAATCCTCACTGACACATAGGAAGGACCGTCTTTTAGACAGCCCTGGTGGTAGGGCGAACAACGTGGTGTTGCTGGTAGGCGCCCTCTATGTCGAGCGACCCAGACCGTCATTCCGATGGTGCTAGCGACCAGCAATGTCGACGCCAACAACAGTTCGGCAGCGCACATCGACGCAAATACCCGTTGACATGGTGCGACCGTGCACCCTTAGATGTACCTAGTGATTTATCGTTAAAGTTGTACATGCGGCTTCAGAACTCGGTCCGTCTCGCTCGCTGGACACAGCCTGGTCCCACCTGCTGTCCAGCGACTAACGATGTCAGCCGAATTTACCGTTCGCGCTCAAGACGAGGGAGGCAACTCTTGAAGACCGTCATTTTTCGGACCAGCGCGTGACCATGCTCAACGGCGACATAGGCAGCCGCGACGGCGCGTCGGTCAACGAGTGCATTGCGACGACATTCAAGGTCGTCAAAATTAGCTGTCTGCAGGTACCTACGGGCTCTTCGCTTGTCGTCAGCTCGACCAATATGCGATTCGCCTCCGACGAAAGGGATACCCAAATAGCTGTAGCTCAACAGCGTCCATCGATCCCAGCAACGGGAGAGTCGCGATTAGGTACCCGAGGTTCCAAATGAGTCAGACACTGTCCGGTCGCGTCGCTGTCGTGACCGGAGCAACAGGTGGGATCGGAGAGGCTGTAGCGCGGCGCCTCGCCGCCGACGGCGCCAAAGTCGCGGTCAACCACATCCCTGAACCAGGCGCGGCTGCCGCCGCACAGCGTATTGTCGCCGCCATTCAAGCCGATGGCGGAACAGCGATCCCCGTTGCGGCAGACGTATCCGACCGCCACGCGGTCGACGCCATGGCCGATACCGTTATGGCCGAACTCGGCCCGACCTCAGTCGTGGTGGCGAACGCCGCGACTGCGGTAACCGAGCATCTCCCATGGCGGGAACTGTCCGCGGACAACTGGCGGCGTGTGTTTGAGGTCAATGTAGTCGGAAGCTATAACTGCATCGCTGCTCTTTACGACGGGCTTGCCGCATCTGAAGACGCGAGTGTGGTCATACTCTCCTCGGTGACACCACTTCTGGGCCGTGCCGGCGTTCTGCACTACAGCACTTCAAAAGCCGCACTCGTGGGTATGACTCGCTCGCTGGCGCGGGAGGTCGGCGCAGACGGAGTGCGTGTCAATGCGATCGCGCCGGGAGCAATCGAAACACCCAGCGAGGCAGCGACATATGGCTCCCCGGAAGAAATCGCTGACATGTTGTTCGACGTACAGGCCCTAAGCCGTCGCGGCCTCCCAAGTGACGTCGCCTCAGCGGTGAGTTTCCTGGCCGGCCGCGACTCCAGTTTTATCACCGGACAGTTGATGGTCGTCGACGGCGGGTGGGTGATGCGCTGATGTCTGTGCCAGCGAGTTGTCTAAGCATGACTCGAATATCGCGTTCAGCGCGAGTAGTCCAGCCTGATTCAACGCCGCATCGCCCGCCGGCCGCAAGAGGCACGGCTGACGGGTGGTCGACGGTTTGCCGTTCGCGGTGGGGTCGCGGTACCGACCCCACCGCCGGCGTGATCTGCCGCAGTCGTGAGCCGCGCCCCCGCAACTCGCGCCGGTAGGACACCACATCATCCGGAGTGCTTGAAGGCCACCTGGGGCAGCAAATCGGGCTCTGCGCAGTCGCATCAGTTCTCCCCGGGGCATGTCAACGCCGCCGCCGCAGCCAACTTCGGCAACCGCCCCCACCCGGACCCGGAAGACCGGTACCGTCGGGCAGCCGAGTTCGTCGACGTCGTGACCGGTTTGCGGCGAAGCTGGGAGCCGGACGCCATTATTGCCGACACAGCGATGGGCAGATACGTTGATCCGGCCCGAATTCGCCCTTTACACCACCGGGGCAAGTATTTTGAGGTAAGCGGGCCGCTCAACGTTCCGCGGTCGCCGCAGGGGCAGCCGGTTCTGGTGCAAGCCGGAGCCTCCGTGGCGGGTCGCCGGTTCGCCGCGCAGCACGCCGAGGTGATCTTCACTGCGCAACAGGATCTGCGCGCCGCTGCCGCATTCCGGTCCGCGATACACCGACTCGCAGCGCAGGCTGGCAGACCCGCACCGAAGATCGTCACCGGATTGTGCCCGATAGTCGCCGAGACCGACGCGCAAGCGCACGCCATCCGCGCCGAACTTGACTCGCTGGCACCCGCAGAGGCCGGGTTGGCCCATCTGCGATCAGCTTTCGGAATCGACCTTCGCGGCGCCGGCCTCGATGATCGCGCAGACGCACGCTGGTTCAGCGACACCGCCGATGCGAATAACCTCTCCAAGAGCCGGTTGCTGCTTCTCGCCGATCAGGTTCGCCGCGAGCAACCGACGTTGCGCGAGCTACTGTCCGGGCTGGCAACCGCACGCGCGCATCTGACCATGGTGGGATCGGCGGCGCGGGTCGCGACCACCATGCGGCACTGGTTCGAAGGACACGGCGTGGACGGGTTCGTCATCATGCCTGCCCAGTTACCCGCAGGGTTGACCGCTTTCGCCGAACTGGTCATTCCCCAGCTGCAGACGTGGGGCGTGTTCCGACGTGACTACAGTGAGAAGACACTGCGAGATCTCTTCCGTCTCAACAGAACAGAGGTCAGCGGGTGCCCCAATTAACTGGTGACAGCGCTGTCGACAAGCAGTATCGGAGGTTGCGCGCGGGCATCATCGACGGAACCTACGCGCCAGGCACCGTGCTGTTGGAGACCGCGATTAGTAAGGAATTCGGTGTTTCCCGAACCCCGGCGCGCGAAGCGTTGACCCGACTGACGCAGGACGGCTGGGTCGTTCGGTCCCAGCGCGGGTACCAGGTGCGGGTCCGCAATGTCGACGAGATCGTCGACCTCTACGACGCCAGGATCGCCTTGGAAAGTACTGCTGCTGAGCTGGCAGCCGAACGACGGATATCGACTGACCTGGCCCTGATCGAACACAACCTGGCAAACCGCGAAGCCTCGTTGGACTCCTCCGATCAATCCCAACTGAACAGGCAGTGGCACGTCACCGTCATCCAGGCGGCCCACAACGCGACGATCGCGCGATACCTGGACGACCTTGACAACCAGTGCCCGCATTGTGCCGGTTTCACCGGTGACGCTCCGAACTGTCCCGGTAATACCGTGTCAATTTGGTTCTTAGCTTAGGTAATGACTGTCGCGCTCGGGCAGTGGGAGGAGCCGGCGTCTGTACTAGAGATCGAGGTCGTGCCTCAGAGAAACGTCGACGTCGGCCCGGGCTACCGCCACCGTGGCGCACCCCGGCAACGGAGTGTGGTGGGTTAGATGCTGGATGCCTGCGCGTGAGTGAGGGTGGATTCGGCGGGCAGGTCACGTCGTGCTGGTGGTCGGCTCACGGCGGTATCGCCATGACGGGCCTGTTCGTCCGCGCGGTGGCGGTGCCCGGCGACGGCGCGTCCCGGAGACGCGGGCCCGAACTACCCCGACTCCCTCTTGACTTCGAGACGTTCAAATATGAACTGAGAGCACAACTTTACGGAGTCTTGGCATCGCCCGAGATGATGAAGAAGGGCGTCGGAAGGCCGTCAGACTCAATTGGCGGTTCTACAACGCCCCACTTGCCGGAATTGTATGTATGCCCCGGGGCCTTCACCATGTCGACAGTCTCGGCGTCGGCATGTACCTGCAGACGTTCATCCTTGGACTTACTGCTCGGGGGCTGGGCACCTGCGTCCAAATGCTCATCGCCGGATTCCCCGACATCGTGCACCAAGCTCTCCACATCCCGGACCACTACGAAATCCTGTGGGGTCTCGCGATTGGATACGCCGTCGACGACTTTGCCGCCAACAACCTCGACGTCCCGCGCAAGTCGATCGAGGACACGACGGTGTTCCACGAGGGACTGCCCGATTAACGGTGTCAGCGGCGTCTTCGACTAGATGGTTGCGCTGCCCGGCATGCGGTCGGCGAAGGTGATCGCGAAGGCATTCAGTGCTGGTTTCCAGCGCATCGTCCATCGCTTCTGGCCGGTCCCGGTCGGGTCTAGCGACCGGGTGACCAAGTATAGGCACTTCAGAGCGGCCTGTTCGGTGGGAAAGTGCCCGCGAGCACGGATCGCGGGGCGGTAGCGGGCGTTCAATGATTCGATAGCGTTAGTCGAACAGATCACCTTCCTGATCTCGGTGTCGTAGTCCAGGAACGGGATGAACACGCTCCAGGCGTTGCGCCACAACCGAATTGCAGCCGGATACCGGTTGCCCCACTCGGCCTCGAAGGCATCCAACGCCGCCGCGGCAGCTTCGGCGTTGACCGCGGTGTAAGTCGGTTTGATGGCTTCGACGGCGGTGCCGCCAGTTGGGATCGGCGCCAATTGTCGGTGGTGATACGCGATTGCGGTAGTCCGTTGCGGCCTGGCGTCCCGAGTGACGGCGGCCGCGCTTTGCAGGGGGCTGCTGCTGTGCGTCATCTAACTGGGAGGTCGGCGGTTCGGTCCGACTGCTCGGTGCAGTCGCTGTCGTCGCCCGGAACGGCGGCCTGCCGATTGGGGATTCGAGGTTTGCAGATCGCCACCGCCGGGACCACACGACGCGGCAGCAACCTCGACGATGAGAACTCTTGACGTCGTGTGCCAACGGCGAGGTGACGCTCAGGGGCGTATGTATGGCGGGGGTGTCGAAGGCGTTGATGCAGCCTGCATCAAGGGGCGGCAGATAGGTCGGTAGTCAGGCTGCGTTGTGGGTGTCTAGGGGTGCTGCGTGAGGTGTGATGCGTTGGGACCGTTGGGAAGGCGTAGGGGATGCGGTTTGTGGCCGCCGTGCTGCGTTTAGCCGGGCCCACGGTGGATTGGTGCTGCGGGTGCGGCGCGTTTTGGTGCGTGTCTCGGTGCTCGCAGTGGGTTCAGTGGTGATCGTGATGGTGGTGTGGTTGCGTGGCGGGCTGTCGTCCGGGTGGCGGCGTGGTCGGGATCTGGGTGAGGTCGAGTACCTCGTGGGTTTGGTGTCCCAAGGTGCGGTGTCGGTTGGATTCGGTCGCTGTGGTGGGTTTGGCGGTGTCGGGGTGAAGTGATGGAGCGGGTTGATGTGTTGTGCGGTAGTTGGATTCGTTGGGCCGTGTGGGTGGCCCCGTTGATGTTTTGGGGTGCGTCGCGGTGGTGGGAGTGGTGGTGGTTTAACCGAAGATGCTGAGCAACACGTAGTAGGCGGTGAGGAGGGTGGTGGCGCCGGCCGCGGCGGCGAGGAGGCCGTTGGCGAAGGAGCGGGTGCGGGGGGAAAGTGTGAGTGCGAAGGCGGGTTGGGCGAGGATAAGGGGGGCGTAGAGGGCGAGGTAGAGCCAGAGTAGGTAGGTAGTCTGGATACCGATAAGTGGGCCGCAGAGCAGGCCGGTCGGCTCTTGCCAAGTCGTGCGATTCTCTGATGGTGTGGGCCGGCGACGTGGGCTCTGGAGGAGGGGGCGCTGATCGGGTGACGCTCAGGTGGTGCGGGTGCGCAACGCGTACACCCGTTCGGCGTACACCAGGTCGTCGCGCCACAATCGGTTGGCCGCCAAGCGCATGAACGGCGTCATGACCGCCGATGCCTTGGGCGCGTATTTGAATCCGGACCGGTCGGAGTGCGCGATTACGGCCTCGATGACGGCGGTGCGGGGTCGCCCGTCTGGGGCCGGGCCCAATGGCGTGGCGTGGGTTTCCACGACGCTGCCGGTGCCTTCGCCCTCGACGATGTGCATGACGATGGTGCGCGGCTCCGGACAGGTGAATTCAGCGATCACCGGAACACCGACCCGGCCGATGTGGAACGTCACCGAGACGACGAAGCGGTCGAGATGTTCGGCGACGTCCTCCTCGGCGGGGGGAGCGTCGAGCACCTCCAGCGCCGCGAACGAATACGGGTGGAACCACGACCCGTGCCACGGGTCCAGACGGTTGCTGATCACGTCCCGCGGTTCGCACACCCCGGTGAGCCGCGTGACCGCAGAGATCCGGGGTTCGGCCGGCCGCGTCGGCAGAATCGGTGCATCGGTAGGGGTTTCGCCACCCACATCATCGAGCCGGACCCAGGTGAGCACACCGTCGTCGTGTGCGGGATACGGAGTCCAGCCCGGCCGGGCGTGACCGGTGAGCCGTAACCCGTGCCACGGGCACACCAGTGCACCGCGGTCGACGGCGGCGGTGCACAGGTCGGCACCGAGGTGAGGACAGGCCGCGGGTGCGACGTGGAGCTGCTGGTGATCATCGCGCCACGCGACGAGTTCGCGCCCGCCGACGGTCGCGCTGAACGGCCGGTTCCGGATGTCGGCGCTGGCCGCCAGCACGTACCAGTTGCCGCTGGGCCGGCGCAACGCCCGTTGCAGTGCCGAGTCGATGAGGGCCGGGTCGGCTTCGCGCCACGTTGCCCGCTGCTCGGCCCACCGTGCACGCGGAAGTACTTGGAACGGCGTCACTTTGGAGGCGCGACGGAGCAGGCTGGTGCGAGGTTTCACGATGGTTGCCGCCTTTCGCCAGCAATACGATGCAGCACCTTCGCTCACACCTTTCCGGTGCGCCGCCGGCTCCGCCATGCGTCGAGTAGCCCCACGCCCGCAACCTGCAGACGTCTGCGGTTGCCGACCGTGGCGCGTTGACTGAAGACCGTGAAATCCAGCTGTTCCACCCGGTCCAAGATCTCCGAGTACAGCGTCAGCGCCGCCGTGATGCAGGGACGAGAACGGGCCGCCAACAACGGAATTCCGGCGCGGGCCTTGGCATAGACCGCCCGGGTGGTCGCGAGTTGTTCCACCAGCGCGCGCCGGACCCGCGGGTCCGTGACGCGGTTGTCGTGACACCACTGCAGCAGGTCGCGGTCCACACCGTGGGCGGCGAGTTCGTCGGCGGGCAGGTAAACCCGCCCGCGCTCGAGGTCTTCATCGACATCGCGGATGAAATTGGTGAGCTGGAACGCTTCGCCGAGGGCGGCGGCGTAGGGCGCGGCCTCCTCGCGCGGGCCGACGGTGCCGAGCACCGGCAGCATCTGCAGACCAATGACCTCGGCGGAGCCGTACATGTAGCGCTTGAGCGCAGGCCGGTCCGGATAGTCGGTGATCGTCAGGTCCATCCTCATCGAGGTGAGGAAATCGTCGAACAGGTCCCAGCCGATGCGGTACCGGCGCGCGCAGTGCACCACCGCCGACAGAGCGGGGTCGTCGCCGTCTGCCTCGTCATTGACCAGCCGGTTGAACAGTTGAGATCGCAAGCTTTCCAGGCGGTCTTCGCGTTCGGCGACACTCAGCGGTGAGTCCAGATCGTCGAGGATGTCGTCGGCGCGGCGGGCGAAGCCGTACAGCGCGTGTACCGCGGGGCGCTGATCGGGTGCCAGCAGCCGGGTGGCGAGGAAGAAGGTGCGACCGTGCTCGGCGTTGAGGGTGCGACACGACCGGTAGGCGTCACGCAGCACCGGGTCTCGGACGCCGGCGGCGTCGAGTTCGGAACCGATCATCAGCGCACCACCACCGTGTGTCTGCGGCGCACGGGGGCGCCGGTGAGGCGTTCTGCAGCCAGCCTGCCAGAGATGACGGCAGTCGGCACGCCAACGCCGGGAACCGTCGATGATCCGGCCAGCACCACGTTGTCGACACCACGCACCCGGTTGGCCGGCCGGAACGGGCCCGTCTGGCTGAAAGTGTGGGCCAGCGCGAACGGCGTCCCCGCTGCCATGCCCTGCCGAGCCCAGTCGGTGGGGTCGACGACGTCGAGGACCTCGGTGTCGTCGGCGAGCTCGGGCAGGCGAGCGGCCACCTTCTCGAGCATCTGCTCGGTGTAGGACGGGCCGATCTTGGCCCAGTCGACGGTGCCGACCTCGGTATTGGGTGCCGGCGCCAGGACGTAGAGCAGGTCGCGACCTTCCGGGGCCAGTGTCGGATCGCCGACGGTGGGGCGGGTCACCAGCAACGACGGGTCGGACATCACGCGTCCGTCTTCGATGATCTCGCGGAAGGTGTTCCGCCATGCGCCACCGAACAGGATGTTGTGATGGGGCAGCGTCGAATCGCTTGCGCGACAACCGATGTGCGCCACCACCGCGGATGGCGCAGGTCGCAGCGGCAGCACCCGCCGCGGTGTGCGCCCGAGCAGCCGGTAGGTGTCCGGCAGCTCCGTGGTCAGCACCACCGCGTCCGCGGGGATCTGGTCGCCGTCGTCGGTGCCCACCGAGGTCACCGTGCCGCCGTGCCGCGCCAGTGTCGTCACCGCGGCGCCGTAGCGGAACTTCACCCCGGCTTCGGTGGCCGCCGCCGCCATGGCGTCGGGAACCGCCCGCATGCCGCCGCGGGGGAAGTACACCCCGGCCACGGTGTCCATGTAGGCGATCACCG
Source organism: Mycobacterium sp. Soil_C_30 (assembly GCF_057656995.1). NCBI lineage: Bacteria > Bacillati > Actinomycetota > Actinomycetes > Mycobacteriales > Mycobacteriaceae > Mycobacterium > Mycobacterium sp. Soil_C_30. The sequence continues at coordinate 164,847 of NZ_JBDGJH010000002.1, forward strand.
CGTAGACGGCCAGCGCGCGCTGAGGAGGCACCCCCGCGTAGAGCGCCTGGAAGGTGAACACCCGCTGCAGGCGCTCGTCGGCGATGAACCGGCGGACCACGCTGTCCCAGCGCCGGAATCCCCCGATGGCGAGCAGGCGAGCAAGATCCGTGTTCACCAGGGACAACGGCGATTCGAAGTTGGAGCCGATGAACCCGTCGAACTCCACGCGGTAGAGCCGGGTCAGCCACTCACGCAGCTGCAGATAACCCTGTGCTTCGCGGTGACCGGCGAAGCGCTCGATCTCGGCTGTCATGGCACGCGCGTCGCTGTGGACGTCGAGTTCGGTGCCGTCGGCGAACGAGGCTCGGTAGGCGGGCGCCACCCGCATCAAGTCGAGTCTGTCGGCGGTGGACTCGCCCAGCGCGGCGAAGGCGTCGTCGAGGATCTCCGGCATGGTGAGCACTGTCGGGCCCGTGTCGATCCGGTACCCCTTGATGTCGGCGCGGCCCATCCGCCCGCCGGGATGGTCGCCGCGTTCGACGACGGTGACGTCGACGCCGCGGCCGGCCAGGTGCATGGCTGCCGACAAACCGGACAAGCCGGCGCCCACCACCACTACTTTGTCGGGATGGCGGCTGCTCACAGTGAACCGGTCTGGCGGGCGGACTGAGTCACACGGATCCCTTCGATGGTGCAGGCTGTGCGGGGACTGTTCCCATTTTCGTCATGACGAAACCACGGTGCTCATGGGGTACCAGACGTGGGTGACATCCGCACGCGCCGCCGCCGTCAGCTGGCTTGTCGGCGCCACCGTGTACCTGGTGTGTGAGGCGGTGGCGGCCGCCCGTTCGCCGGGCTACAGCTATACCGGGAACTACATCAGCGACCTCGGCACCGCCGCCGTCATGAACATCGGCGCCTTCGCGGTTCACGGGATGCTGTTCCTGCTCGGTGCGGTGTTCGCCGGCCGGGAGGCGCTGCCTTCGCGAGGCTTCGTCGCCGCGGCCGCTGTCAACGCCGTGGGCAACGTGATGATCGCCGTCTTTCCCAGCCACCTCCACACCGCGGTGCCGTGGCATGGGATCGGCGCCGCGCTGGCGATCCTCGGCGGAAATGCCGCCGTCATTCTCGGGGGACGTTCGACCTGTCACCGCGGGTACCGATGGACGAGTGTGGTGTTGGGAGCGGTGGGCATCGCCTGTCTGGCCGCGGTGGGCGGCGGAGTCCAGCCCGTGGGTCTCGTCGAGCGGGCGTCGGTGTACCCGATCATCGCCTGGCAGTTCGTCAGCGCCGTGATGCTGCTGCGCTGCGGCCGAAGGTGAGGGGTTGTCCGGGAAGCGCCAGGGGATGGCCGCGCGGGGTCAGGCGACATCCGCCTCGGCGATGTCGTCCAGTGTCCGGTGGCGGCTCTGATTTCCCCCCGCGCGCTTGGCTTCGTACATCGCGTCGTCTGCGACCGCGATCAGGTTGTCCAGCGCGTCCGGTCTCGCGTGCGCCGGCACCTCTGCCGCCGCGACGGTGACCGTGCCGATACTCGCCGACAGACGCCACGGTGTGCGCACCACTGCCAACCGCAGCCGTTCGGCCAGCGCCGCCGCGTCGGCGTCGGTGATGAGATCGGCGATCAGGAATTCCTCACCACCGGCGCGGGCCACCACAGCCGAGCGGCGGGTGCTGTCACGCAGCGCACGGCCCACCGAGACCAGAGCGCGGTCGCCCACGGCGTGGCCCTTGGTGTCGTTGAGGACTTTGAACTTGTCCAGATCGACCATCGCGATCATCAGGAACCGGGTGTCGCCGGCAGACGTGTGATCCACCAACTCACCGGCCTGCCGGTAGAACGCGCGGCGATTGAGCAGCCCGGTCAGCGGATCGGTACGTGAGTTGAGCGCGTCGATGCCCAGCACCTGGATCAGGGCCTGGCAGGTGAACGGCACCGAGATGTTGGCGACGAGGACCAGCACCAGCATCGCGACGGCCAGTACCGCATCGGTGCCGGCCAGGCGCGCGGCCAGTACCGCGGCCGTCGCGAACGCCACCAGGAAGTTGACCATCATCACCCGCGCGGTGTGGAAGAAGGCGATGTAACCGCCGATGGCGGCGAACACCGTGCACGACGTGAGCCCGGGCTGCGGGGCCACGATCAGGCACGCCGCCGAGATGCACAACGCCGACACGATGACGAACAGCGAGGACCTGCGTTTGCTCGGCCAGGTGCGCGTCACCCACAACGACGCCAGGGCCGCGCAGCACACCGCGATGGCTACCGCGGTCACCCGGCTCACGGCGCCCTGTGGCCCGGCTGGGCTCAGCGTCAGCGTCACCGGCAGCGCGCCCAGGCTCACGACGGTGAGAACCATGACCACCCGCGCGGCAGGAAGCGCGCCGAGGCCGGTCAGGTAGGTGGACAACCATCCGTAGTGGTCGGGCTGATTCCACCACCGGCGGATCAAGGGCACCAAGACGTCCCCGCTTTCTCGAGTCTGTGGCTCCCGGGGTCAGGCTATCAACAGTTTGCGCAAACTGTGTATCCGTTTGCTCAGGTCACAGATCACTGCCATTTCGACCACCGAGGAACTCGAGCAACGTCGGGTCCGAGGAGATCACCCGGTCCATCTCCTCGCCCCCGTCACATCGGTACAGCCCTACGGTCACCCGGTCGCCGCTCCGGTCGAGGACCCGCCACACACCGCCGCAGTCCTGCCAGCGTTGCAATGTCGCCACCGCGTCATCGGTCATGCAAACAGTGTCACCCGCTGCTCACGACGGGGACGACCTTCCTTTTCGACGGTGACCGAGGGCCCTTGCCGCGGGATGCGGGCCGGTGCTGGACTGGCGCCGTGGACACAGCGTGGGCGGTAGCTGTCGCGGCCGTGTTCGTGTGGGTGGGCATGGTGCTGGCGATCTCGTTCCTGGAAGCACCGCTGAAGTTCCGGGCGCCGGGGGTGACACTGGCGCTGGGGCTGGGCATCGGGCGGTTGGTGTTCCGCGCGCTCAATGGGTGCGAGGTGGTTCTGGCAGTGCTGGTGCTGGCGGCGACGCGGGCGAACTCCGTGCCGGTGCTGGTCGCCGCCGCAGCGCTGGCGGTTCAGCTGGTGTTCATCCGGCCCGCGCTCACGCGCAGGTCGGATGTCGTCCTGGCCGGAGGTGAACGCCCCCGCTCCCGCGCCCACCACGGCTACGTCGGTGTCGAGGTGGTGAAGGTGGTAGCCCTGCTCCTAGCGGGCATCCTGTTGCTGGCAGAAGCGACGTAGATCAAGCACCCGAATCAAGGAGGCGCTATGCAGTCGATACCGCTCAACCTCGTCATCGACGAACTGCTGGCCGCTGCGCGCAGTACCGGATCGGGCCGCGCGGCGCGCACGATCCACGGCGGGCAGGAACACTTTCTGAGGCAGACGGTCATCGCGCTGATCCAGGGCCGGGAACTGGGTGAGCACGAGAGTCCCGGTGAAGCCACCCTGCAGGTACTGCAGGGGCGTGTCCGGCTGCGGGTCGGCGACACCAGTTGTGAAGGCGTGGCCGGCGATTTCGTGGTGATCCCGCCGGCGCGGCATGCGCTGTCGGCCGACGAGGATTCCGTGGTGCTGCTGACGGTGCTCGCCGACCGTGACAAAGCGGTTGACGCCCGGGTTTAGGTAACCCTAGCCTCACCAGCTCCGGTAGGCTCTGCGGTCACCATGACTGACGTGCTGCCGATCCTGCCCCGTGAGCTCACGGACATCTCAGACGCGGTTCGTGCGGTACCGCCGCCACCGATTCCGGAACTGCCCGAGCCCTACTCGATCCGGCTCGTCGATCCTGACCGCGACGCCGCCATGATCTCGGAGTGGATGAACCGCCCCCATCTGGCGGAGGCATGGGAGTACGACCGGCCGGTGCACTGGTGGCACGGCTACCTGCGCGCGCAGTTGGCCGGCGAGTACTCACGACCGTTGATCGGCAGCTTCAAAGGCGAGGACCACGGTTACGTCGAGGTCTACCGCGCGGCCAAGGATTCCATCGCCCCGCGCTACGACGCCGACCCCTGGGATCTGGGTCTGCACGCGGCGATCGCGGATCTGAACGTCGTCAACCGTGGATTCGGCCCGATCCTGTTGCCGCGCTTGGCGGCAAGCCTGTTCAAGATCGAGCCGCAGTGCCGGCGCATCATGTTCGACCCCGACCACCGCAACAGCGGCGCACGGCGGCTGTGCGAGTTCGCGAAATGCGATTTCCTGGGTGAGCACCAGATGTCGAACCGGCGCATGGCGCTCTACGCGATGAACCGTCCGGCCTGACGTTACGGGGCTGCGCCGCCGATCATTTCGTGGTAGCCGTCGAAGTCCGGTTTCATGGCCGCGGCCACCAGCTCCCACAACACCTCATCGGTGCCGCCACCTACGCGCGCCAGCTTCATGTCGCGCCACCACCGGCCCAGCGGGGTCTCGTCGACCAGATACCCCGAGCCGCCGAAGATGTGCATGCACTCCGAGAGCACTTCCTCACCGAGCCGGGCCGCCGTCACCTTCACCGCGGCCGCGGCCCGAAGATCCAGCCGCCCTTGTGCCGCAATGCCATTGAGCCCGTGGCGCAACAGGTCCACCCGGGCCTGCAGATCTGCCATCCGCAGCCGCAGGGCCTGGTGCTCGAACAGGGTGGCGCCGAACTGGCGGCGTTGCACCATGCGGGCATGGGTCACACCGAGAACCCGTTGGCACGACGAGGCGACCTGTCCCGCCACGGACATGCGTTCATGCGCCAGCCCCCACGAGATGGCCGCCAGCCCGGTTCCCGCCCGCGCGACCAGATGGTCGGCGGGCACCCAGGTGTCGATATGCACCGCCGCCGTGTCCAGCGGGCCGGCACCCACCTTGCGCCACGGTTCCTGGACCTCCACCTGCGTGGTGGGCACCGCGATCACCAACACGTTGCCGTGCCTGCTCGTCGCGTCGTGATCGACGCTGCGGGCGACCACCATGATGTGGTCGGCGATGGGGGACAGTGAGACGAACTTCTTGACACCGCGGATCTCGTAACCGTCACGCGCCGAACGGACCTCGGTCTCGACGATCTGCAGGTCGGAGCCGCCCGATTCCTCGGAGGCCGCGATGCACAGCACCGCCTCACCGTCGATGGCCTGTTCGCAGATGGACTTGAGGTGGTCGGACCTGCCGAAGCGGCGCAACAGTGCGATCGCCGAGTCGTGCAGGCTGACCCCGACACCGATACCGGCGGAACCGAGATGGCCCAGCTTGAAGGCCAGTTCGTTCAATTTCGCCACATCGGGATGCTGTTCACCCGCGGGGCCCCACTTGCTGCGGAACACCCCGCTGGTGCCCAGGTGTTCGATCAGTTTGCGCGGGAAGCGCTCGGAAGCCTCGGCTTCCGCAGTCCACGTGACGATCTTGTCGTCGAACACCTCATCGAGGAGTGCGCGGAAGGCGTTGATATCGCCGGCGTTGACGGCCACGGTCATACGCGTACTGCCTCCAGGTTCTGCTTGATCTCCAGGCGCCGCAGCTTTCCCGATGACGTCCGCGGCAGGGACCCGGGCGCCAGGAACACCACGTCGGCGGGTACCACGCCGCACTGCGAGGCCACCCGCTGCACGAGATCGCTTCTGGCGCCGGACTCGTCGGGTCCACGGAACTCCGCGACGATGATCAGCCCGGGCCTGGCGGAGTCGCCGTCGGCGGCCACCGCCGCGACCGCGCCTTCGCGGACACCGCGTACCTGTGCGGCGACGCTCTCGACCTCGCTGGGGAAGATGTTGCGGCCCGCCACCGTGATGAGTTCCTTGACCCGGCCGCACACCACCAGGCCGGAATCGGTGAGGTAACCGAGATCCCCAGTGCGGAACCACTCACCTTCAGCAAGGGGTACCTGACCCAGATAGCCGGACATCATCGACGTGCCGCGGATCTCGACCTCACCGATGCCGCGGTCGCCGACTCCGAAACGTTCGGATTGTTCGGTCGGGGTGACCCGCAGTTCCATGCCGGGGATGGGCTCGCCCAAGACCGCATGCCTGCGGACGGAATCAGTTGTGGGATGGAGGATCTCGTCGAACAGCAGGCCGGTGCCCGGCCTCGGGGAGGTGACCGCGCAGGTGGACTCGGCCAGTCCGTAGGACGGTGCCGCGGCATGCGGATCGAGTCCAAAGCGGGCCAACTCGGTGAGGAACAGCTGGAATCCCTCGCAGTCGATCGGCTCACCACCGTTGAGGGCGAAGCGCAGTCGGCTCAGGTCGACATCGGGGATGCGGCGGGCGTACTTGCCGAGTACCGAATATGCGAAATTGGGTGCGGCGGTGAGGCTTGCGCGGCTGTCCGAGAGCCAGGTGAGCCAGCGGAACGGCGATGCGGAGAACGCCGAGGTGGGCGCGAGCCACATCTCGCCGCCGGTGAAAAAGCCCGTCAGCAGAAACGTCAGGCCCATGTCGTGATACAGCGGCAGCCAGGTGCAGCCGACGTCGTTGCGGGGGTCGGTCCTGGTGTGCGCGAGCACTCCGCTGACGTTGTTCATCACCGCTTCCGGCGAGAGCATGGCGGTACGCGGAGTGCCGGTGGACCCCGCGGTGCCCTGCAAGACCGCCGGCACCCCGATCGGTGTCGGCTGCGCAGTCAGCGTGGTGGAACGCCGGGGGTGGCCCACGGCGCCGACGTCGTGCACAGTCAGTCCGGAATCGTTGGCGCGCAACAACTCCAGATACGTGCCGTGGCTGAACACCTGCCGCACGCCGATGCCGGCGAAGCGCTCGGCCGTCGAATGGGCCCACTGCTGCTCGTCGGCGCCGCGGATCGGGCCGGGCAGGATGGACAAACTCCGACCCGCCAGCCAGGCGCCCTGGATGCCGGAGACGAATTCGACGGTCGGTTCACCGACCAGTCCGACAGCACCGTCCGGGCCCTCGAGTATGCGCTCGGCAATGTTCTCGGCGCGGGCATGTACTTCCTGCCACGGGTGACGGACCCAGTCCCCGCTTTGGCGGTCCAGTATCACCAGATCGGCGGTGGACCCCGTCATGGCCCGCGACAGTGCGGTCGCGAGGACACTCACTGGCCGGCCGGCACCTTCGCCAGGATCGCGGCCTCCAGGTCACCCACGGTGTCGCAGGAGAGCAGATCCTCCTCCGAGAGTGCCACGCCGAGCTTGTCCTCGATGGCGACCATCCCGACGGCGAACGCCACCGAATCCAGACCCACGTCGTCGATGAGGCGCGAGTCGCGGGTCACCCGGCTGGTGTCGACGTTCAAATCGTCGCGCAGGATCTCCTCGAGGGCGGCACTGACCGCTTCCGGGGTTGACGTCTCCATGCGGTGGGACGTTACACCGCAAGGTAAAGCAAGGCTACGCTTACCTCCCGCCGAGGGCGCTGAGGTCAGCCGATCTCCAGGCTGCCGCGACTGTGCTCACCATCCAGAGCAAGCACCGCGGGCACCGCCTCGACGGTGACCAGCCCGGAGTCCGCGGTCAGCTCGTCGACAATCGGGTAGACGGCCGCGATGGTGTCCGCCGTGTCGATCAGCACGGTGCTCACCGGCACATGCCGCACCAGCTGCAGGAACCGGTCACCGTGCGGGCGTTGCCCGTCGCGATACCCCCAGACCCCGCGCAACGCCGTCGCGCCACTGGACACCCCGGATTCCTTCAGCCGCCGGATCAGCGCCCGGTGCACCGGTTGCCCGTCTTGCCGAGTGTCTTCGGCAGTGCGCACCGTCAGCTTCCGGTACCCGGCCCCGCCCGGCTCGGCGCACCCGGCCAGGATCCTGCCGTCGTCCTTGCAGATCCGGATCCGTTCCGCGGCGAGGTGAGCGTCGGGCAGCATCGCGCGCAGCTCCGTGATCGCCTGGCCGGCCTGCGCGGCGGTGCCCACGCCGGAAACCACCAGTGGCACATCGGCATTCCGGCTGACGAAGCGGGCCCGCCGCCGCTGCCCGGCGACGGTACCGTCGACCCCGAGGAAGACCTCGGCCGCGCCGAAACCGAGCCGGTGCAGGACCGCCGTCACGGCCAGGTGCCCCGGTGTCTGCCGGCGGCACAGAAAGAGCGACAGCCGCACCGGGTCGCCCGGCACGGTGTCCAGGGACGCGCGTTCCAGCGTGATCAACCCACGGCCGGTCATGGTCGCCACCTCCTCGGCCACCGCGGTGAGGCGATCGGCGGTGTCGACGGCGGTGATGGTGACGGGCGGGTCCTCCGACATGCTCAGCGACCGGTCGCTTCGGACGATGTTGGTGGGACCGAAGCTCGCGATACCGCGCAGCATCACGCTGGTGGCCACCCCGCGTCGCTCGAACAGATCGAGCAGCGCCTCGGCCAGGAACCGGCCGGCAACGCGTTCCCGCTCGGCGAAGTACGCCGTCAGAATCAGCGTCGCCTCGCTCGCTGCGCTTCCTCCGCTCGCTCGACTCACACGAACCCCGCCAGCCATTGACCCAGCAGCGCCGCAGGAATGCCGAGCGCGATACTGACCACGACATTGCTCACCGCAGGCCAGATCTGGCGCTCCTCGGCCAGGCGATGCGTTTCCAGCATCCAGGTGGAGAACGTCGTGTAGGCGCCGACGAACGCGGTACCCGCCAGCAGCGCCGCCTCGTGGCTGAGCACCAGCCCGCCCAGGAACCCCAGCACCAGCGCGCCGCTGATGTTGACCGCGAGTGTGCCGTAGGGGAAAGGGCGCCCGACCCGGCGGGAGACCGCGCGATCGAGCATGAACCGTGCGACGGAGCCGAGGCCGCCGAGCACCATCACGCCAGCCCACACCCACACGCTCATGGCCGAACCCGGGCCCGTCGCACCAGCGCGGTCGCCAGGTACACCGCTGCCAAGCCGGCGACAACGCTGGCCGCCACGTACCCGGCTGCCAGGCCGTACTCCCGGTGCTCGATCATCCGCAGCGTCTCTACCTGCATGGTCGAGAACGTCGTCAACCCGCCGCACAATCCGGTGCCCAGCAGTGGCCTGCGGTAACTGGACAACGGCAGCCGTTCCAGCAGCCGGGTGGTGAAGTAGCCGAGCAGGAACGCGCCGACGATGTTGACCAGGAACGTCGCCCACGGCCACTGGTCCGGATGCGGCGCGGCGACGGTGGCCAGCACCGCGCGGGCCACAGTCCCCAGCGCGCCGCCGGCGAACACCGCGGCGAGCTCGCGGTTGTCATGTCCGAACACAGCAGACAGTCTGACTCAGGCAGTCGGGCCCGGTCTCCTTCGCCTGGCTCGTGCCTCGCCAG